>JAIXVY010000092.1 GCA_027482505.1 Opitutaceae bacterium
CCTTGGGTTTTGTCGTCCTCTGGCCTACATAGAGGCCGTGGAATTCGAGTGGGATGACGCCAAGAGCGACGCCTGCTTCGCCGAGCGCGGTTTCGACTTCGCCTATGCGGTGCAGGTGTTCCTCGACCCTGATCGGCTGGTCGAAGTCGACAACCGCTTCGATTACGGCGAGCCGCGCTATCGCGTGCTCGGCCAGATCGAGGGGCGGCTGTTCCTGGTGGTCTACACGCCGCGGGGCGATTCGTTCCGGATGATCTCGGCCCGCAAGGCCAATGCCAAGGAGGTGGCTCGCTATGGGCACAGTTCGCGTGACGCTTGACGCCGCCAAGCCGCTCAAGGGCCGGATCGACCCGCGGCGGGTCGATGCAACGACCGAGGCCGATATCCAGCGCCACGCTGCCGAGGACGATGCTGTGTCGGCGCAGGACGCCGCCGCATACACGCGGCGGGTGCGCCGGCGCACGGGGCTGACCCAGGCCGCCTTTGCCGCGCGGATCGGCGTGCCGTTGGACACGGTCCGGAACTGGGAGCAAGGCAAACGCCTGCCGGCCGGCCCGGCCAAGGCGCTGCTGAAGATCCTGGACCGCGCACCGGAGGCGGCATTATCCGCCCTCGCCTGACCTGGCGCGGTCAGGCGTTGGCTGCCGCCTCGCGCGTGTGCGCGCGCACGACCCCTCGGGAGGAGGAGAAACTTCAATAATAATAATACTTCAATGGGTCTCTCTCGTGGCCCGAGGGCGCACGAGCATCTGCATTCGCCTGCGCGCGTGAAAGATTGAATTATTGAATTTCGCGCGGAGACCGGCCCTGCGCCTGGGGTTCCGAGCGCGAGATAGCTCAGGCGCGTGAGATACTTCATGGCTCACTCCTGCGGCCGAGCGCCGTCCCCGTGGGCGTGGTCGCTGTGTAGTAGGCGGTCGGCCGCGTCGTGCCGGGCTCGACCTCCATGACCACGAGGCCCGCCTCGATGAGCGAGGCGACGATCTCCTCGCGCTCACGGCGCGACAGGAACTGCGATCGCCTGGTGATGTCGCTACGCGACTGGCGTCCGCCGTCGCGGATGATCGCGAGCAGCCGCTTGTGCTTCGCCTCCGTGTCGTTGTCGGAGACCCTGCGCTCCGCCTCCCGCAGCAACGTGGCGATGCAGTGCTCGACTAGATGGCTGGCCCAGGTCACGTCCTGCGGCTGGGTGACGGGCGTGGCAGGATCGCGGCTGATCGCCGCCAGCATGGCCAGCTTGCCGGTGTTCTCCGCGTACCGACCGAACAGCGCGGTGGCGTAGGTGCCGCGGTGGGAGCGCAACAGGGCGGTCGCCTCTCGCCGTACACTGGCCATGGCGACATCCGCGTCCGCGGTCAGCGGCACGGTGTAGGCATGGATCGGCGCCGAGGATTCCATCGCGTCGGCGATGTTCCCGCCATGGCTGTGGCCCGGCACGCCACGGGCGATCCCCTGCAGGGCCGACACCAGCGCGGGCGGAGGCTCCATCGGCGCCGGCGTCTCGTTGCGTTCCGGGTAGTCGTCGTCGGTCAAGAAGACCAGGAAGCGCGCGATGGAGCCGTCCGCCAGCGCACCGCCTTCCAGGGCGGTCCATAGCGGGCCCGGGACGGTGACGCCCCAGATGCAGGCGCAGGGCTGCTCTATGGTCACGCGCGGCCGCGCCTTCTGATCGGCGTATTCGGCGCCGATGTAGGGCTCGGCCGCCGAGGTGTAGAGCTTGGTGAGCTCCGACCAGATGGCCGATTTGTGCGCCGGCGCGCGGGGGCCCAGCACCAGCTTCAGGAACTGACCGAATTCGTCCACCTGGAACAGTCGGGCGGGATGGCGCTGCAGGGACGTGAGCAGGCCGGCGGAGGAGGCGAGATCCTCGCCACCCAGGTAGCGGTCGAGGCCTGCGGCATAGATCGCCCGCTTGGCGCAGCGCCGCGCATGGTCCTTGCCGCCACCGCTGTCGGCGATGCCGATGGCGTAGACGTTGCTGCGCAGGTCGGTGGGGGTGCGATAGCGGCGGCCGGCGATGGCGCCGACCAGGCAGATGGCCGCACCCAGCGAGAGGAAGGGCTGCGGGCTGACGGCGCTCGCCGTGGCGTAGTCCAGGAACAGCTTCAGCGTGCCATCCACCTGAAGCAGCTCGGGCGGCACGCGATAGGGCTTCGGCGGCGGTGCGACCGCGACCTTCGCCAGCAGGCCCGCCGCTGGATTCGGCTGCGCCGCCTGCTCGGCTGCGGTGCCGTTCAGCGTCAGCGCGGGATCCGGTACCCAGCCGCGCTGCTCGGCCAGCCAGTAGATCTTCCCCGCGCCGACGCTGTGCGGCCGCAGCGAGGCCCAGCGCCGCTCAGGCGTGTCCGATCGGCCTGACTGCCCCGATTTGCCGGACTGCCGCGACCAATCGAGCCAGAGGTCGCGCCCCTCTTCGCCGATCGCGGCCTTGAGGGCTGCGCCGACGGTAATCCACTCGTTCCCCGGCAGGTCGTCGTTCGGCAGCCAGGCCAACGCCGCGGCGATGGCATCCCGCGTGCCCTTCGGGTCGCTCGGGCCGCGCCAAGTGCTGGTCGGCGCATCCGCCAGGATCGAGTTGACCCGAACCTCGTCGGGGACGAGCTGCCAGGCCGCGTCCAGGAACGCCGCACAACTGGCCTCGTCCACCACCGGTAGCCGGGACACCGGCAGCTCCACGAGGCTGTCCTCGGGCCACTCGTAGGGGCGACCGGTGTCGGGGTGCACGGCATAGGCGACGAATTGCTGGCCGCGCGCCAGCAGCTCGAGGGGGTGGCGCTTGCGGCCAGCGAAGGGCGTGGCGGCACGATAGACCAGCAGCCGCTTCGGGGCGCGGCCGATGCGCAGGCAGGGCGTGTCGCCCAGCATGGAGGTGGCGAGCTCGGCGATCTGAATGGCCAACGCGCCGTCCAGGATGTCGATGTCGATCCCCACCACGGCGCCAGTGGCGATGCCCACGCCGCAGCCCGGCCAGCGGCGCCAGATATCCACCTCGAAGGGCTTCGTCGGCCGATCGCAGTGACGCGCCCAGTCGGGATACGGCGACCATTCCCCGCTGGTGAAGCGCCCTGGCACCTTGGTGCCCGGTATGATGGGGATGACGGAATAGCCGTTGTCGACCAGGCGCTCGCCGTAATCGGCCATGAAGGAGGTCTGGGTCACGACCACCCACCCACCGCGAGCGGCGGCGCCGGCTGGCGACCCTGGTCCAGCTGGCGCGCGAGCTCGTCCTGGTAGGCGGTGATGATCACCTCCAGCAGTGTCAGCCATTCGGCTTCGGTCAGCACCGTGAGATCGGTCTTCCCGATGCTCTCCAGGTATTCGCCCGCCATGGGGCTGGCCGCCGCGATGGCGGCGATCTCATGCTCGTCGGGATCAACCACGCCCCACCTCCGGCAGAGCGCGTTCATGCAGCGCATGGAGCAGGCTGGCAGCGGCTCGCTGGTCCGCACGCGCGGATCGAACCAGCCAAAGC
>JAIXVY010000479.1 GCA_027482505.1 Opitutaceae bacterium
ATTTTATCAGCTAAAACCATGGACTCCCATCCCCACACCGACGGCGCCAGCGGCGGCAAATGCCCCTTTCATCACCTTCACGGCGGCGGCACCAAGCCCACCACCGCGGGCGGCCGCTCCAACCGCGACTGGTGGCCCAATCAGCTCAACCTGAAGATGCTCCACCAAAACTCCGCCCTCTCCGACCCCATGGGCGCGGGTTTCGACTACGCCGAGGAGTTCAAGAAGCTCGACCTGCAAGCGGTCAAAAAGGACCTCGCCGCCCTCATGACCGATTCGCAGGAGTGGTGGCCGGCCGACTTCGGTCACTACGGCCCCTTCTTCATCCGCATGACCTGGCACAGCGCCGGCACCTACCGCACCGCCGACGGTCGCGGCGGCGGCGGCTCCGGCCAGCAACGCTTCGCCCCCCTCAATTCCTGGCCCGACAACGCCAATCTCGACAAGGCCCGCCGCCTCCTCTGGCCCATCAAGCGGAAATACGGCAAGAGTCTCTCCTGGGCCGATCTCATGATCCTCGCCGGCAACGTCGCCCTCGAGTCCATGGGCTTCAAAACCTTCGGCTTCGGCGGCGGTCGCGCCGACGTCTGGGAGCCCGAGGAGGACGTCTACTGGGGCTCCGAGGACAAGTGGCTCGGCGACAAACGCTACTCCGGCGACCGCGAGCTCGAGAGCCCCCTCGCCGCCGTGCAGATGGGCCTCCTCTACGTCAACCCCGAGGGCCCCGGCGGCAACCACGACCCCGTCGCCGCCGCGCGCGACATCCGCGAGACCTTTGCCCGCATGGCCATGAACGACGAGGAGACCGTCGCCCTCATCGCCGGCGGCCACACCTTTGGCAAATGCCACGGCGCCGCCTCCGCCGACCACGTCGGCCGCGAGCCCGAGGGCGCCGGCATCACCGAGCAGGGCCTCGGCTGGACCAGTTCCTACGGCACGGGCAAGGGCGCCCACGCCATCACCAGCGGCCTCGAGGTCACCTGGACCTCCACGCCCACCAAGTGGAGCATCAACTACCTCGAAAACCTCTTCCGCTACGAGTGGGAGCTGGTGAAAAGCCCAGCCGGCGCCCACCAGTGGGTCGCCAAGGGCGCCGAGGCCGTCATCCCCGACGCCTTCGACCCGGCCAAAAAGCATCGCCCCACGATGCTCACCACCGACCTCTCCCTGCGCTTCGACCCCGCCTACGAAAAGGTCTCCCGCCGCTTCCTCGAACACCCCGAGCAGTTCGCCGACGCCTTCGCCCGCGCCTGGTTCAAGCTCACCCCCCGCGACATGGGCCCCAAGGCCCTCTACCTCGGCGCCGAGGTCCCCGCCGAGGACCTCCTCTGGCAGGACCCCATCCCCGCCGTTGCCCACCCGCTCGTCGACGCCGCCGACATCGCCGCGCTCAAGGCCAAGATCCTCGCCGCCGGCCTCTCCGTCTCCGACCTCGTCTTCACCGCCTGGGCCTCCGCCTCCACCTTCCGCGGCTCCGACAAGCGCGGCGGAGCCAACGGCGCCCGCATCCGCCTCGCCCCGCAAAAAGACTGGGAGGCCAACCAGCCCGCCCGCCTCGCCAAGGTCCTCAAGGCCCTCGAGGGCGTGCAGGCCGCCTTCAACGCCTCCGCCCCCGGCGGCAAACGCGTCTCCATCGCCGACCTCATCGTCCTCGGCGGCGGCGCCGCCATCGAGCAGGCCGCGCAAAAAGCCGGCTTCGCCGTCGAGGTGCCCTTCGCCCCCGGCCGCGCCGACGCCGCCCAGGAGCAGACCGACGTCGAGTCGTTCCAAGTTCTGGAACCCGTCGCCGACGGCTTCCGCAACTACCAGAAGACCCGCTACACCATTCCGGCCGAGCAGATGCTCGTCGACCGCGCCCAGCTCCTCGGCCTCACCGCCCCGGAGATGACCGCGCTCGTCGGCGGCCTCCGCGTCCTCAACGCCAACCACGCCAAGGTCCAGCACGGCGTCTTCACTTCCCGCCCCGAGACGCTGACGAACGACTTCTTCGTCAACCTGCTCGACATGGCCCACGTCGTGAAAGCCGTGTCGCCCGCCGAGGACCTCTTCGAGGTGCGCGACCGCGCCACCGGCGACGTGAAGTGGACCGCCACGCGCGTCGACCTCGTGTTCGGCTCCAACTCCCAGCTCCGCGCCCTCGCCGAGGTCTACGCCGAGCGCGGCAACGAGGAGAAATTCGTCCGCGATTTCGTCGCCGCCTGGACCAAGGTCATGAACGCGGACCGCTTCGATCTGCCCCGCGCCCGGCGCGCCTGATCACACCCGCGCCTGTCATCGCGTCTCCCCGCCCCGTCGCCCCGCGCGACGGGGCTTTTTGTTTTCGCCGCCTTTTCAGCGCAGCCGCCGCCACGCCCACGCGCCCGCCGCCAGCAGCGCCGCGTGCGGCAGCACCGCCGCCACCACGGGCGAGAGCAAACCGCGTCCGCCGAGCACCAGCCCCAGACGCATAGCGATGAAATACACGATGAAAAGCCCCAGCGCCTTCGACACGCCCACCGCCGGATTCACCCGCACGCCCGCCACCGCGAAGG
>JAIXVY010000164.1 GCA_027482505.1 Opitutaceae bacterium
ATGCCGGCAAGTGCGCCGGGGATGGCGAGGACCAGGTTACCCTCGGCGTTGCGCCTGATGTCGAGCCATTGGCGGGTCTCAAGCACCTGGGCGCGAAATTCCACCGCCGGGTCCGCGAGTTTGAGCGGTTGGGGAATGACGAGTTCGCCGGCGGGAAGCGGCTTGAGCACGAAGAGATTGAAGTGCGGATCCGTCGCGTCGACGCCGAGCGTGGCGCGGACGTTCAGGGGCAAGGAACCTTCGGGGAAGGGGCTGCGCAGGGAGGGCTGGAGAGCGGACTCGTTTATCTGCATCCAGGCGGCGAACTGGTTGAGACGACGCGTGGCGGCCTGCTGGAAGGAACCGTCGCCCATGGGGCCCACGTTCAGCGTTATCGCGCCGCCGTGGTGCGCGTTGGTGATGAGCGAATCCAGCAAGTCGTCGAAGGAGCGCCACTGGTGGTCGAGGCGGTGGTAGCCCCAGGCGTGGTTCATGGTGCCGGGGGTTTCCCACGGGACCGAGGGCGCGTTTTCGGCGTCGGGAAATTGGTTGTCTCCCATGGAAATGAAGTCGGATCCGGCGGGATCGTGAGCCGAGATTCGTCCGTTGATCATGCAGCGGGGCGCTTTTTCGCGGATGAGGCGGATGAGCTGATCGCGGCGCGCGGCGGTGATTTGGTGGCGGGCGCCCTGACCCCACGAATCGAACCAGAACATGTCGGGCGAGTAACGCGCGATGAGTTCGGCGACCTGGGGCAGGCACTTCTCCTCCCAGTAGCGCGAGAAGCTTTCGTCGGAGGGTTGGGCGAGGGGCGGATCGCCGGCCGCCTCGGGCCAGGGCGGCAGGGCGCCGCCGGGATGTTCCCAGTCCTGCCAGTGCGAGTAATAGAAGCCGAGCTTGATGCCGTGCTTGCGGCAGGCGTTGGCGAGCTCGCCCAAGGGATCGCGTCCGTTCGCGCCGAAAGGCGTGGCGCCTATGTCATAGTCGGACACGGCGGAATTCCAAAGCGCGAAGCCGTCGTGGTGCTTGGTCGTGATGACGAAGTAGCGCATGCCGGCCCTCGCGGCGGCGCCGATCCACGCTTCGGCGTCGAACCGGGTCGGGTTGAAGCTCGCCAGGAGCGAGTCGTATTCCTCGCGGGGAACACCGCCTCCGGCCTTGGGCCAGCGCCACTGGGCGCGAATCCATTCGGAGTAGTGGTTGCGTCCCATCTCCTCGCCCCGCCAGACCCCGGCGGGCAGGGAATAGAGACCGAAGTGGATGAACATGCCGAAGCGGGTGTGCGCCATCCAGTTTTGGGCGGCTTCCCCGGAGGCGCCTAGCGTCGTCTCCGCGACCGTGTAAGGGGATGCGGAGGCCGCGGCCGCGTGGGGCGAGAGGGCGATCATTAGCAGGGCGAGGAAAAACGATTTTGGGCTCGGCGCATCGGATCGGGCGCGACGACGAATTTGGGAGCTGATCGGCGCTGGGTGGGAAAACGCCGAGGAGCGGGGCATGGCGAGGGGCAAGCGGGCGGACCGGCTATTTGACCGTGAGCGGCGGCTGGCGCACCGACCATTCGCGCATGTCGAGACCAGGGAAAGCGGGTTCCTTCAATTCGGCGCTCCAGGCGTCGTAGGCCGCTTGCATGCGCGCGACGCGCTGGGGCTCGGCGGCCGCCAGGTCGGTTCGTTCGCCGATGTCGTCGGCGAGGTTGTAGAGGGCGGTGGCGGAGTCCTTGCCGTTGCGCACGATCTTGTAGTCGCCCTCGCGCATCGCGTAGCGGCCGGTGTCGAACATGCGCAGATAGATGCGTTCGTGGGGCGAGCCGTCCTTTTCGCCGCGCACGTAGGGCAGGAGGTTGACGCCGTCGAGCGGGCGTTCGCGGTCGGCGGGCAGCTTGTTCACCGCGGCGATGGTCGCGAAGATGTCGAGCGAGCAGACGGGCTTTTCGTAATTGATGCCGGCGGGTATCTGGCCCGGCCAGCGCGCGACGAAGGGAACGCGGAAACCGCCCTCGTAGGCGCTGGATTTTCCACCGCGAAGCGGACCGTTCAGGGAGCCGTTGGCATCAAGGGGGCCGCCGTTGTCCGAGAGGAAAAAGACGAGCGTGTCGTCCGAGAGCTTGAGCTCGTCGAGCGCGTCGAGCAGGCGTCCGACGCCGCGGTCCATGACGGAAACCATGGCGGCGTAGGTGCGACGCTTGGGGTTCTTGATGTGGTCGAATTTGGCGATCTCCTCGGACGGGGCCTGCAGGGGCGCGTGGGGCGCGTTGTAGGCGAGGAGGAGGAAAAACGGATTATCCTTCTGGCGCCGCACGAAATCGACGGCCTCTCGGGAAAGCTCATCGGTGAGATAGGCCTCGGTGCGGACGGGCTCGAAGCCTCGCGTGATCCAGGAGCGATAGCTGTCGGGCTCGTTGCGGGAGGCGAGAGTGTCGCGAATGGTCAGATCTTCCGGGAAGTAGGCCTTGCCGCCGCCAAGATGCCCGTAGAACTCGTCGAAGCCGCGATTGAGCGGGTGGAAATTTTCGTGCGCGCCCAGATGCCACTTGCCCACGAGTCCGGACTTGTAGCCCGCGGGGCGAAGGGCGGCGGCGAGAGTGGTCTCCCCGACGGCGAGGCCGGTGCCGGGGTTTTTCGGCTGCCAGGCCGTGTTGCGCTCGAAGCCGTGGCGCTGGGGGTAGCGGCCTGTGAGCATGCCGGCGCGGCTGGGGGCGCAGGTGGGGAAGGTGACGTATCCGGAACTAAATACGACGCCGCCCGCGGCGAGGCGGTCGAGGTTGGGGGTGGGGATGTCCTTGTTTCCCTGGAAGCCCACGTCGCCGTAGCCGAGATCGTCGGCCACGATGACAACCAAGTTGGGTGCGCGGTCGGCGGCGAAGAGCGAGGAGCTTGCGATCAGCAGGGAAGAAAGGGCGAGGGCGAGTTTGGTGGGGGTTTTCACGGGGCCGGGCGGGATGGGGCAGGCGATGGTGTAGACGCGAGCAAAGATGACGAAGGGACGCTCAGGGCGCCCCGATCCGGGCGGGCCGGGGATGCAGCCGGTAGGCGTAGAGCTCCTCGGAAACCTTGCGAAACGCGTCGACGAGCGACGTCACGGGACGGTCGGCTATGGTGACTAGGCCGACTCCGAAATTTTCACCGTCGAAACGGCCCGTCACGGCTTGGCCGGACCACTGGAACCAATGGGCGCCGACGATATTGGGATGGCGCAGCGCGTCCGAGAGGTAGGCCTGGACGAGATCGGACTGGTTGCGAGCGTCGGCCGCCCAGGTCAGGCCCACGCCCCAGACGCCGTGATCGCGCACCCCGAAGTGGAATTCGCCGATGATGTAGGGGCGATCCTCGGTCGTTTTAAGGGAGAAGTCGGCGACGGAGTAGCGGTAGGCGTTGGCGCTGATCACGTCGCAGTGGCGCGAGGCGGCTGCGGTGACGAGCGGGTTCCAAGTGTGGAAGCGGCAACCAAGGTATAGGTGGCGGGGGAAATGCCTGTCCATGGCCGCGGCGCAGGCGGCGAAGTAGGCGTCGGCATAGCGTGTGAGGTAGTCTCCGAGATCTTTTTTGTAGGCGGCGGTCGCGGCCGGTCCGGCCATGGGGCGGGCGGCCTCGAAGGACGCAAAATCCGAGGCCCAGGCGCGGTTGAGAGCGGCGAGATCGGGGTAGCGCTCCTGGAGAAAGGCGATGAGCGCGCGTCGAGCGGGTGTGCGCGGAGGGGCGCGAAGGGCCTCCTCGGAGAGGGCGATGCCGTTTTTCCAGTCGAGCTCATTGTCGATGAAGACGCCCAGCAGCCAAGGGCTGTCGGCATGGAACGCGGCGAGCGAGGAAAGGTTTTTCTCAAGCGCTTTCTTGAAGTCCTCCGAGTAGGGATCGGCTACTTTTTTGATGCCGCCCACGCCTTGATAACCGACGTGGATGATGAGCGTGTAGGGCACGCGGCGGGCGGCGGCCAAGTCGGCCGACGACCACGCTCCGACGGTATTGAGCCCCCAGCTCAACATGCGCGCGAGGGTGACGTCGTCGTGGTTTTTGGCCGCGTCCGCCTCACCGTGCTTCAGTTTAACATTCTCGAGGTAGTGGTTGTATTCCACGTGGTCGCGGATGGCCGCGGGGAAGAGGTGTTCGCGCCCTTTGATTTTGGTCGTGGAGCTTCCGCCGGCGCCGTTTACGCCGAGCGACCAGAAGAGATATCCCTCGGGGTCGACGAACCACCATTTGCCGTCGATTTTCTCGACCCGGAAAAACCCCGTGGCCTCGCGGCGCGGCGAGTTTTGGTCGCCCCCGAAACGGCTGAGCCCCTCGCGCGGGCGGGTGACGGCTCCGACCAGGGCGCGGTCGCTGGCGCCGTCGGCGCGGAGATCTTCGATGCCGGCGACTTTGCCGGGCCAGGTTTTTGCTCGGTCTTGGCCGAAGTCGTCGACCACGGGCAATTGGAGGGAGTCCAGCAGCGAGGGATCCACGCTGTAAGGTTCTTGGCCGAAGGGCGCGCCGATCCTGACGGACTGGCCCGGCCGTGCATCCAGCCAACTCAGGGCGACAGTTACACGTATGATGGCGGAGGCGTCCACGTGGGTCCAATGGCGTTGATGTCCCCACGGGAAGGCGTAGAGATCGCCCATGCGCTGGATCAACGGGTGGTCCTTGGGCAGTCGGGGGCGGGCCATGAAGACGCGCAGATCTGTTTGCTCCGACGGGCGGACAAAGAAACGCGTCTGGGCGCTGTGTTTGTAGGTGTCGGTCAGGTCGCTCAGGCCCGTGACCAGCACCTCCAACTCCGTCTGAGCCTGATTTTCGACGCGCACGGCCAGATCGCGAAACGCGGAGAGATCGAGCGGCCGCCCGCCGTAGTTGAACTCCACGACGGCGCGACCTGAATTCTTATCCAAACGGAGCAGCGCCTCGCCGTCTCCTTCGCGGTCCAGCGAGGCGGCGCCCGAGACCTTCACTGCGGCGATCTCGCGCGACGTGGTTTCGGCGGTCGCGGCGAGCAGGGCGCAGGGCAGGGCCAAGACTGCAAGCGGGGCAAAAAAGCGACGAATGGGGTGCGAGGACATCGTAGGGAGGCGACAGGTCTGACGAGGGAGGGCGCGGACAGAAAATAGAGCGGAAAAGGGGAGGGGCGATCGGGGGGAGTTTTAGTGTGCAGGGGTTCGCCGCGTAGCACAAAAAACTGGCAATTTGATGGAGCAGACGAAGGCGCAGACAGAAATCAAACAAAATAGTTTGTTTTCCTGGGGGCCTTCGGGTTAGGGTATGAGAACGAACCCCTGATTCACTGTGGATACCCATTCCCCTGCCACGTTGTCCGTGGGCGCCCGGCCTCAATTTGCTTCAGCGCCTCATGCGCGGCGTCCGCTAGGTGCCAGCCTGCTCGCCGCCATCGCCGCCCTTGTCACTCCCTTGATCGCCCCCGCCCAAATGTCCACGCCCGCCTCTTCCCACGCCGCGCCGCCGAACTTTGTCGTGATATACGCCGATGATCTTGGGTTCGGCGATCTCGGGGTCTACGGAGCCGACGGTCTTCCCACCCCGAACCTGGATCGCATGGCGGCGGAAGGGGTGAGGTTCACCGATTGCTATGCGACGGCGGCGACCTGCACGCCCTCGCGCTACAGCCTTTTGACCGGTCGTTATCCTTGGAGGAATCCGCGCGCCAAGATCCTCGCCGGAGACGCGCCGATGATCATTGGCGCCGAGGAGAAAACCCTGCCCGCCGTGCTGCGGCGCGCGGGATACGCTACTTCGGTCGTGGGCAAGTGGCACATCGGCTTGGGCGGGGGTAACATCGACTGGAACGGCGACATCCGGCCCACGCCGCTCGACGTGGGTTTCGACGAGTCTTTCATCATGGCCGCGACCAACGATCGCGTGCCTTGCGTCTACGTGGAGGGGCGGCGCGTGCTTAACCTCGATCCCAAGGACCCGCTCGAGGTGTATTATGGCGAAAAAAATCCGTTCCCGGAGGTGCCCACGGGACGCACGCATCCCGAGTTGCTCACGATGCGCCATAGCGACCAGCAGCATTTCGACACGATCGTGAACGGAGTGCCTCGGATCGGGTTCAGTCGCGGAGGCAAGGCGGCCACGTGGGACGACACGACCATGACGGATGTGTTTCTCGGGCGCGCGAAGGATTTCATCACGCGCAAGAAGGACGGCCCGTTCTTCCTCTACCTTGCGCTGCACCAGCCGCACGTGCCGCGCATACCCTCGCCGCGTTTCAAGGGTGCCTCCGCCAAGGGCGCGCGCGGCGATGTCATCATGGAGCTTGATTGGATGGTGGGCGAAGTGCTGGCGCATGTGAAGAAGCTCGGACTCGCCGAAAACACCGTTGTCGTTTTTTCGAGCGACAACGGCCCCGTGCTGATCGACGGCTACGCCGATCAGGCCGACGAACTTACCGGCGCGCACCGGCCGGCCGGTGCCCTGCGCGGTGGAAAATACAGCCTCTTCGACGGTGGCGCCCGCGTGCCGACCATCTTGTGGGCGCCCGGCCGGGCGCGCCCCGGCGTGTCGAGCGCCCTGCTAAGTCACGTGGATTTTTTCGCGAGCTTCGCGAAACTCGCCGGCGCCCCGCTGGCGGAGGCGGAGCGCGCGGACAGCTTGGAAATGTCCGAGGTATTTCTCGGTCGTTCGGAAAAAGGCCGCGAGAATCTCGTGACTGAAGGCTTTGGCGCGAAGACACTGGTGCGCGAGGGCAATTGGGTCTATATCCCGGCCTACCCGGGTCCCGTTTTGTTTGGCGACAAGGCGGTCGAGTCGGGCAACTCGTCCAAGCCGCAACTCTACGACCTTTCGGTTGATGTCGGACAGCGCACCAACGTCGCGTCCGCCCATGCCGACAGGGTGCAGGCCATGGCCGCGCTTTTGGCCGATATCCGCAAAACCCAGGTTCCTGCGCTTCCCTGAGCCTAACCGCTGCCGGTGCGCGGTGATGCATCGCATGCGCACCGGTTAGATATCGTTGAGTCAGGCCCTCCGCGAACACGAGGCGGAAGCCCCATAAATGTAGTCAAACAGAAATCAGACAAAAGGCTTGCCTTGGCTATGGCTCTTCTTCATCTTCGCTTAAGTTACCTAACCCCCTTCGGTCGCTCCCCCTTCGGTTTACCCAGAATCACGTCTTAAGGCGTTCTTCAATTTAACCCCCTTGGGCTGCTCTGTGTATCGACTCTTTTTCGGACAAAAATCCGCCAAAAACGCAGGTCGGCCGTTTGGGCTCTGCTTTAGTTAGCCCTACCTCGCTTATCCCATGAATACCCTTCGTCCGGCCGCTTCCCGCAATCGTAGTTCCCTCGTTCATCTGTCCGCGCGCTCGCGCGCCCTTTTGTTTGGCCTGCTCATCGGTTCGCCCGCCTACGCGGCCGTTTTCTACTGGGACAACAGCTCCGGCTCGAACGCGTCTGGCAATGTTTTGAACTGGGCGACCACTCTGGCGGGCGGAACCGACCCCGCCGCCGCCCCGAACAATCTGGCGGACGAGTGGTATTTCAGCGCCGCCACCGTCGCCTCCGCGCAGACGATGGGATTGAACGGCAGTCGCTCCGTGCTGGGCATCACTTTCGCGAGCACGTTCACGACCAACATCGAGAATCATACCAGCAACGGGTCCACCAACACGCTTACCATCGGCTCCGGCGGCATCACGGTGAACAGCGGGGCGGGCGCGGTCGCGCTTGGTTCCAATTCAGGCACCCGGGGATTCATGAACTACCGGCTCAACGAAAGTCAGAGCTGGACGAACAACTCGGCGAATCTTCTGACGGTCACGGGCTCCATAACCAACGGCAGCAGTGTGACGCCCGCGAATCTCACCCTCGCCGGGTCGAGCCCCGCCGGCATCACCATAGTCAACGCCCTCGGCGACGGAGGCGGCGCCGGCTCCACGTCTCTCACGATCAACAACACCGGCGGAGGCGTCACCACGTTGACCGCCGCCAACACCCACACCGGCGCCACCCGCCTTCGTTCGGGCGCCTTGCGCCTGGGCAACTCCGCGTCCCTGCAAAACAGCACGGTGGAGCTGGCGGCGGGAGACACCGGCACGCTGAATTTTGGCACCCTCACCGCCGCGACCTTCGGCGCGCTGACGGGAGCGCGCGACGTCGTGCTCACCAATACCAACGCCACTCCGGCGGGCGTGGCGCTGACCGTGGGCGGCAACAATTCGGACCAAGCCTACTCCGGTTCCTTGGGCGGGGCCGGCAGCCTGATCAAAACGGGCTCAGGAACCCTGACCCTTTCCGGTAACAACAGCTACGCTGGAAACACCACCGTCAACGGCGGCACGCTCGTTCTGGATAAATCGAACGGCGTCGGCGCGCTTTCCTCCGGCGCCCTGTCGCTCGGCGGCGGACGATTGATCGTGAAGGGAACCGCAGTCGGCTCGACCGCGCAAAGTTTCGGCGCGCTCAGTCTGGCCGTCGGCAGCACCAACAAGATCGTGCTCGATTCCAACGGCGGCGCGGGGACCGCCCTTACGCTTGCGAATTCCGCGCCCACCCGGGCCAACGCCAGCACGCTGCTCATCGATCTCACCAGTCCGAATTCCAGCCTGATCTCCACCCTGGGGCTGGCGGACGGCGCCCAAGCCGCCAACGCCCCCATCCTGGGATACGCCCTCGTCGCGGATCCGGTCGGCACCGGCTTCGCCACCAACGTCGGCGGCAACATCGTCCGCTACACCGGCGCCAGCGAGCTTTCCGACACGAGCAACGACGGCGCGGTGAACTTCAAGATCACCGCCGCCGGCACCTCCTCGGCCGCGGCTCCTTTGCTCACCACCGCGGAAAACCCGCTGTATAATTCGTTGAGCATCGATACGTCCGCCGCCTCGGGGCCCAACTACCTTTCGCTGAACGGCACCGCGACCATCACGAGCCGCGCCATCCTGATGACCGGTGCCAATCACTTCACGATCTCCGGCGGCACCTCCCTGGGCGCATCGGGCAACGAGGTTGTTCTCCACAACGCCGGCACCGGAACGCTCACCATCCGCAGCAACATTCTCACGAGCGCGGCCCCCGTCAGCAAGAGCGGCCCGGGCACCGTCGTGCTTGGCGGGGCCAACAGCCACGCCAACGCCACCCGCATCAACGAGGGCATCCTGCGCCTGGGCGCCACGGGCGGCGCGACGAACACGCCCCTCGGCACCAACGCGCAGGGCACCTTTGTCCAGAGCGGAGGCGCGCTGGACCTCGGCGGCTACACGCTGGGCACGGCCGAGGCGCTCACCTTGAACGGCACCGGCGTAGCCGGCGGCGGCGCCCTGATGAACAGCGGCGGGGCCGCGACCTACTCCGGCCTCGTTACTCTCGGTTCCGCCAGCAGCATCGTGGCCGCCGGCAACATCACGTTGTCCAGCACCGGGGTCATCACCGGCTCAGGCTTCGGCCTCACCTTGGGCGGCTCCGCCACCGGCAGCGTCATCGCCGGCAACATCAACACCGCGGGCGGCGGCGTGACGAAGACCGGAAGCGGCGCTTGGATGATCTCCGGCTCCAGCACCTACACCGGCCAGACCAACATCAACCAGGGCGTGCTCGAGCTCGGCGCGGGCAACTTCACCTCAACGGTCCTCGTTTCGAGCGTGACCAGCGGGCAGCGGACGGTCGGCGTCGCCTCCACCACCGGCCTCGTGGCGGGCCAGTCCGTGACCGGCACCGGCATTCCTACCGGCACCGTCATCTCCTCGGTCGACAGCCCCACGCAGATCACCGTCAGCGCCGGCGCGACCGCCACGAACGCCTCGGCCAATCTCACCTTCGGCGCCTACTCGCCGCTCGGCGTGGGCGGCGCGGTCAGCTTCACCGGCGGCGTGCTTCGATACGGCGCCGGCATCGCCACCGATTACTCGGCACGCCTGAAAAACAGCACCGGCGCCATCAGCATCGACACCAACGGCAACGCGGTGGCCTACGCCAGCGTGATCGACGCGAGCAACACCGGCGGTCTCGCCAAGCAGGGTCTCGGCAGGCTCGCCCTCAACGGAGCGAGCACCTTCACCGGCGACACCAAGGTCCTTGGCGGGTCTCTTGGCGGCACCGGCTCCGTCCTGAGCTCCGTAGTCGTCGAGCCCGGCGCCGCGCTTTCTCCCGGTGGCGCCGCCGGAGCGGTCGGCACCTTCACCATCGCCGGCTCTCTCACGCTCAAGGCCGGCTCCGCGCTGGATCTCGATCTCGCCGCGCCCGGCACGTCCGATCTCTTGGTGGTCGTCGGCGGAATCGGCTCCACCGGCGTGTCCACCGTCAATCTGAACGGCCTGTCCGGCTTTGGCGCCGGCATTTACACGCTGATTTCCGGATCCGCCCCGCTTTCCCCGGCCAGCTTCGCGGTCGGCGCGATTCCCGCGGGCTACCGCGGAGTGTTCTCTTCCGTGGGCAACAGCCTGGTGCTCGAAGTTTCCGAGGCGCCCGCGCTCAGCGCGCTTGAGACTTGGCGCGCCACCAACTTCGGCGCCAGCGCCAACTCAGGCGACGGAGCGGATGGCGCCGACCCGGACGGCGATGGCCTGATCAACTTGGTAGAGTATGCCACCGGCACCAATCCCCAGGCCGCAAACGCCTCCGCCGTCGCGGTCGGCCGGTCGGGCGGTTCCCTCGCCTTGACTTACACCCGCGTCGCCGACGCCACGCTCACATATACGGTCGAGGGATCGGACGATCTTGCCGCGTGGAGCACGGTGACCACGGCCAACAACCCGAGCACCGGCGCGCAGAACCTCGCCGGTCAGGTCACGGTCATCGACACCGCCACGCTGACCAGCCGCCGCTTCCTGCGCCTGAAGGTCTCTTACTGATTCATCTGATCAATCCAGCCTACCCCCTCAATGAGCACACATCATCGTAGTTCCCCTCGTCATACAAAGCCGCTGTCCTTGATTTCCGTCCGCTCCCGAGCAGCGCTGCTCGGCCTGATCGCTTCAGCGTCGGTTCACGCGGCGACCTTTTATTGGGACAACGGCGTCAATGGAGGAAATTCGACCAGCGGAGCTTCGGGAAACTTGATAAACTGGGCCACCACCCCCACCG
>JAIXVY010000294.1 GCA_027482505.1 Opitutaceae bacterium
ACCTCGCAGGACCACAAGCGCGTCGGCGACGGCGACACCGGCCCCAACACCGGCGGCATGGGCACCTACTCCCCCGCCGAGGTCGTCACCCCCGCCCTGCTCGACCGCATCGAGCGCGAGATCGTCGCCCCGTCCGTCGAGGCGATCGCCGCCGAGGGCATCGACTTCCGCGGCACGCTCTTCATCGGCATCATGCTCACGCCGTCCGGCCCGAGCGTGCTGGAATACAACACCCGCTTCGGCGACCCCGAGACCCAGGTCGTCCTCCCCCGCCTCGCCGACGATCTTCTCGCCCTGCTCTGGCACGCCGCCACCGGCCAGCTCGCCACCCGCGGCCGCGCCGCCGAGCGCCCCGAGCACGCCCTCTGCGTCGTCGTAGCCACCCAAGGCTACCCAGACGCCTACCCCAAGGGCGACCTCATCACCCTTCCCTCCCCGCTGCCGCCCGGAGTCCGCATCCTCCACGCCGGCACCGCGCGCGACGCCTCGGGACGGCTCGTCGCCTCGGGTGGACGCGTGCTCGGCGTGACGGCGCTCGCGCCCGCCCTGCGCCAGGCCGCCGACGCGGCCTACGCGATCTGCGACCGCGTGGAGTGGAAAACCAAATACTACCGCCGCGACATCGGCGCCAAACAGCTCAACCGCCGCTAGACGCCGCAAGTCGTGCCTCGCCGGCAAGCATGTGCTCAAGCACGTGCGCCGCGGAGTAGCCACCGCCTCCGGCGGGCATGAACCGCGCGATCTCCGCCGCCTCCGCGCCGGCGGTCACGATGGGCGGCTCGGCGATGAGATTGACCTCGCTTCCGCGCAACTGCCCCAGCCCCACCGCGGACAGCAGGCCGTTGCAAAGACACTTTCGGCCCGACGTCTCTTCGCGCGCGCCGCCTTTCGCGACGTATTCGCCGATCGGCTCGGCCGCGCAGCGGTAACCCAGGCTGCCATCCGGGCGGGCGAAGGGCTCGCGCAGATAGCCAAGGTCGCATCGGCGCACGTGCCCCGCATACACCTCCGGCTCCGAAAGCGTCTCCTCGAGCCTCAGCACTTTGAAGGGAAACCCGGTGGGCGACGCCTCCGGGTCGGTGAAGATGCGGACGCGTCGATCCCGGCTGAGCGCGCAAACCCGCGCCTTGATCTCGGGCGCGAGACCCGACTCCTCGCAAAAAGCGAAGGCGCTGCCCACCTGCACGCCCGCGGCGCCCTGCGCCAGCGCCTCGGCGAGCCGTTCCGGCGCGGCGCGTTCCCCCGCCAGCCAAAAGGGCAGCCCCAGCGCGCGAAATTTATCCAGCTCGGGCTCGTCCCTCGGACCATAGACCGGCTGTCCGTCGGGCCCGGGCGAGCGATCGCCGCGCGGCGGCGCGTTGTGCCCGCCCGCCGCATGGCTCTCGATCACGAAGCCGTCGACTTTGCCCGAGGCCTTGCGCGCCAGCGTGGCGGCCAGCGCCGCCGAACTCACGATGGCGAGAAAATCGGGCCGCCGCAGTCTGGGAGGCTCGACGGCCAGCCATTCGCGCGGATCGAAACGCAGCCGGGGACCGGCGCCCGAGGCCACGCCCGCCACATCGAGCGGTAGCTCCGCCGCCTCGCCCAAGGCGAACTTGTCCAGCGCGCCGGGGATGGCCCGCGGTATGCCCGCGCCCATAAGCACCGCGTCCACGCCCGCCAGCATCGCGCCGTAAAGCGAGGCGAGCGTGCCGGTCTGGAGCTTTTCCAGCAGGTTCACGCCCACGCGCCCCGCGTGCCCTTCCTTGGCCAGCCACACTTCGCAAAAATTCGCGAGCAGGGCCAGGTCGACCCAGGTCTTCGACGGCGCCGCCGAGGGCATGGGCACCGCGGCGAAAGGCGCGTTGGCCGCCTTGCCGCCCTCCACGAAATACCGCTCCAGCACCCGGCCAACCAGGGCCTGGTCGGGAAACGCCTCGCTCGCGCGACGCAAATGCCCCCCTTGGTCGCCGAGTTGCAGGCGACGCGCCAGCACCACCGGAAGCAGCGTGCCGGAAACCACGCCCAGCTCGCCTCTCTCCGCCACCGCCCGCGCCAGTCGCCAGCCCGAGACCGCGACGCCCATGCCGCCTTGAATGATCCGTGGAAGTGCCATCCCGCCATGAAACGACGACGCGCCTTCGCCGCCTAGGGCAAAGCCCTCGCGTATCTTGCCAAAAACACGCGCCTCGCCGCGGGCCTCAGGAGCGCCTGCGCAGCAGCCCGGCGAGGCGTGTCTCGCATTCCGGCGGAAAACCCAGCGCGCGCTTCAGCATGAGGTCCCGCGCCATCGTGCCCTCGAACTCCAGCGAGGCGGCGTGGTCGTCCCAGCCTATCATGCCAAAGGCGGCCATCACCAGACCGCTGGCCGGCACCGGCACGTCGCTGCCGTGGATGATGCGCGCGGCCAATTCGGCATCCTCGCGGATGCGGCGCATCTGGCGCGGCCGAAAGCGCAGGCTGAGACCGGCCAGCGCGCTGTTGTCGCCGTAGAGCCTCGCGTGGCGCTTCGTCATCGCGACGAAATCGTCGAAGTAGTCCGGATCGAGGCCGATCATGCCCGTGCCGCAGTGCGCCGCGATGCAGGTGACGCCGATCTCGAGCGCCTGCGTGAGCACCCGCGGGCTCGCCAGATCCGGCCTGAGCACGGGCATCGTCCGCTCGCTGCCCGTGTGCGCGAGCAGGATCAGCCCCGCCTCGGCCATCCTCTCCAAAAACGCGCGGTGACGCCGGTCGTTCCAGTCGATGTTCTGCACGTTCGGCAGGCATTTGAGCATCACCGCTCCGCCTTCGATGCAGCGCTCCAGCTCGTCGAGCGCGTCCCGCCGGGACGGGTGGATGGACACCGCCGGCAAAAACTCCCGGTGCTTTCGCGCCAGGCCCAGCACATGCTCGTTCGGGACGTAAAACGATCCGCTGCCCTCGATGAGCGCGCCGTCGTCGCGGTAGGCCTGCTCGTGCGCGAGCAACACCGCCGCGTCCAGCCCCGCCTCGCGGATCTGACGCGACAACGCCGCGGTGTAGATCGTCTCGAAATCGTCGCGCAGGGCCGAGAGCGGCAGGCCCATCGCGCGCATCAGCAAAGGCTCGCCCAGCCGCGTGAAGCCGCGCGGCCGATACCAGCAGCCCGAGCCGCCCTTGCCCGTGCCGACCGCGTGGACGTGTCCGTCGATGCGCATCGCGCTCCTAACCCGCGGCCTCCGCCGCCAGCGCCTTCGCCGCCTTCAGATCGAGCTTGCCCGTGCCGAGCACCGGGATCGCCGCCACCTGGCGCACGAGCTTCGGTATCCAAAGATTGGGCACGCCGGCCTCGGAAAGTTTCTCCCGCACCGACTCGGCCGTCACTTCCGGACGCGTGGTCAGCAGCACGAGTTGCTCGCCCTTCGCGGGGTCGGGCAGCCCGGTCACGAAGACCGTGTAGCCGTCCGCCCCGGCCAGGCCGAAGGCATCGACGAGCTTCTGCTCCACCGTGCCGTGAGGCACCATCTCACCGCCCAATTTTGAAAAGCGCGACAGGCGGCCCTCGATGTAGAGAAAACCGTCCTCGTCGAAGCGGCCCAGATCGCCGGTCACGAACCAGCCGTCGCGAAAAGCCGCCGCGAATTTTTCCGGCTGGTCCAGGTAGCCCGAGAACACGTTGGCCCCGTGCAACAACACCAGCCCGGTCGCGGTGGCCGGCAGCTCGGCGAAGGTATCGGGATCGACCACCCGCGCGCTCAGCCCGGGCAGCAGGCGGCCAATGGATCC
>JAIXVY010000367.1 GCA_027482505.1 Opitutaceae bacterium
ACGCCGAGCGCGATGCCGAGGAAAAACGGAATGGGGTGCGGATGCTCCAGCGCCTTGGGCGAATTGCCGACCACCGTCGCCACCTTGTCGATCGCGGGCGACTCGCCGACCACCATCAGGATATCGCCGAACTGGAGCCGAAACCCGGGCGTGGCGGTGAATTCCAAACCCTGCCGGGTCACGCGGGTCGCCACGACGTTGTGCTGCGCCAGGACCGAGAGCTCGGCGAGGGATTTGCCCAGGACCGCGCCCTGCGTGACGAGCAACCGGCGGTTGGTCACGTCGCCGGGCAAGGCCTTCAAATCCACGCCCGCGTCGGCGCCGACCACCACGCGAAGCGAATCCAGCCCGGCCTCGGGGCCCACCGCGTGCAAGACATCGCCGAGCGCGAGCTCGGTCTCGGGCCGCGCCACCGCGACCACGCCGCCGCGGGAGAAACGCGAGACCACCACGCCCGAGCCGGCCAGGCCCGGGATGGCGTCGATGCGCCGGCCCGACAGATTGGCGTTGCGCACCTCCAGGTTGCGCCCCGTCGGCGGGGGCAGCGCCGGCCGCAGGCTGGCCTCCGCCGCCCGCACCTCCGCCGCCACATCCACCCGGAAAAGCGTCCGCACCAGCAGCATCGCGAGAATGATGCCCAGGATGCCGAAGGGATAGGCCACCGCGTAGGCCAGGCCCTGGATGGCGGTCGCGTCCGGCGCGGCGCCCACCTGCTTGAAGGCCTCGCCCGCCGCCGCCAGCGAGGGCGTGTTGGTCGTCGCGCCCGAGAGCAGGCCAGATCCCGCCGCCAGCGGCACCCGGCCGGTGAGAATCAAGGCCGCCGCCACCGCCGTGCCCAGCAACACGATCGTCGCGGCAAAAAGGTTCAGCACCAACCCCCGCGCCCGCAGCGAGGCGAAAAAGCCCGGACCGATCTGCAGGCCGAGCGTGTAAACGAAGAGGATGAGCCCGAACTCGCGCACGAAATCCAGCACCTCGTGATGCGGCGCGAGCTTGAGGTGGCCGAGCAAGAGGCCGGCGAACAACACGCCCGCCACGCCCAATCCCACGCCGCGCACTTTCAGTTTCCCGAAGGCGGTGCCCGCCGCCCCCGCCACCGCGAGGAGAACCACCGTGCGCGCCACGGATTCGTTGCTGAACAAAGCGATAAGCCAATCCATTCGCAAAGCCTAGCAGGTTTGCCCCTTCGCATCCTCCTCATTTTTTGCCCTCCTCGCCTCCCCTTCGCGCGCAAGGCCCGCGCAGCGCTTCCCAAGAACCGCGAAGCCCCGCCCCGCGAAACATGGCACACTCGCGGGCGTCATGTCCGACCTCGCCCGCCGCCTCGCATCCTCCACCGCGCTGCTCGCGCTCGCCGCGACGGGCCTCGCCGCCGGCGAGCCCTCGGCGCCTCCGCGCGTCTCGGCCACCCTCGCGGCCTCCGCCGGCTACGACGACAACGTCTTCCTCGCCGGCTCCGGCGCCCATGGCGAGCGCGCGTCGGCCTTCGCCGGCGCCACCGTCACGCTCGCCGCCAAGCCCGCGGCCGGGGTCGCGCTCGGCTACACGCTCCTCGGGACGCGTTACCAGGACGAATCCACCGAGGACAACGTGAAGCAAACCCTCTCCGCTGGCTGGACCGGCAAGACCGACGCCTTCTCCTGGAACGCCGCCACCGAATTCGCCTTCGTCGACGGCGATGATCGCGGCGTCGACTACGGCTCCGGCGTCGGCAGCGCCTTCTCCACCGCCGCACCCCGCGAGCGACGCGACCAGTGGCAGAACAAGACCGACCTCGCCCTGCGCCGCGATCTCGGCGCCGGCTTCGTCCGCGCCGTCGGCAAGCTGCAATACTGGGACATGCGCACCGCCCGCGTCGGAGCGAGCAACTACGTCGACCGCCACGACATCCAGGGCGGCGCCGACCTCGGTCGCGCCCTCGCCAAGGGCGGCCCCGAGGCCTACCTCGGCTATCGCCGCGGCTACCAGTTTCAGGACAACGACCACGCGCCCGCCGTCCCGGCCAACGCCTCCAACCACTACGACCGCTACCTCGCGGGGTTCGAGGGCTCGCCGCTGAAAACCCTCAAGGTCAACGGCCAGCTCGGCTGGGAAAAACACGCCTACAACGCCGACTACGCCGGCCGCGACACCGAGGAAGGCCTGTTCGTCGACGCCACGCTGGTCTGGTCCGTCTCTCCCGCCGACGAAGTGCAGCTCAAGACCGGGCGCGTCCGCACCTTCTCCACCACCGGAAAAAACAGCGTGGTCTCCACCACGCACCAGCTCGCCTGGAAACACGTCTTTAATCCGCGCTGGAGCGCGACGCTCGCCGGCCGCGTCTCCGAGATCGAATACGCTCCCTTCCGGCGCGACGACCTCGACTACGCCGCCTCGGCCTCCGTCGCCTGGAACGCCGCCAAGAACCTGGTCTGCACCTTCGCGGTCTCGCAGGACTGGGGCCGCAACCACCTCAACGGCCTGACCGGCGCCGCCGAGACCGCCCGCGAGTTCGACCGCGCCCTCGTCTCGGTCGCCGCCGCCTGGAAATTCTAGCCTGGCATTCCGCGAACCGCGCCGCCGCGACGTTTTGCCTTCAACTCCCCCCGTCCTCGGCCCCAGCCTCCGGGCGTGTCCGACACCGCCGTCCCCTCCGCCTCCGTCCCCTCGCCCGCCTCGCGCATTCTCGTCGTGGGCGGCGGCGCGGCCGGCTTCTTCGGCGCCATCGCCGCCGCCGAGGCCGCCCCCGGCGCGCGCGTCCACCTCTACGAGGCCACCGCCCACCCGCTCGCCAAGGTCCGCATTTCCGGCGGCGGCCGCTGCAACACCACCCACGCCTGCTTCGAGCCGCGCGAGTTGGTCAAACGCTACCCGCGCGGCGGCCGCGAGCTCCTCGGTCCCTTCACCCGCTTCGGCCCGCGCGACACCATCGCGTGGTTCGCCGAGCGCGGCGTCGCCCTCAAGACCGAGGACGACGGCCGCATGTTTCCCGACACCGGCGATTCGGCCACCATCATCGCCGCCCTCCGCGGGGCCGCCGACAAGGCCGGCGTGAGCCTCTACACCAGCATGGGCGTGCGCTCCCTCGAGCGCGCCATCGGCGGCGGCTTCGACGCCACCTTCACCGACGACTCCCAGGCCCGCTTCGACCGCGTGCTCCTCGCCACCGGCGGCAACAAGGGCTCCGCCGGCCTGACCATCGCCGCCGCGCTCGGCCACTCCGTCGAGCCGCCCGTGCCTTCACTTTTCACCTTCCACATCGCCGACCCGCGCCTCGTCGGCCTCGAAGGGCTCTCCGTCCCCGCCGCCGCCACCTCCGTGCCGGGCACCAAGCTCGCCGACGGCGGCCCACTCCTCGTCACCCACTGGGGCCTCAGCGGCCCCGCCATCCTCAAGCTCTCCGCCTGGGGCGCGCGCGAGCTCTCCGCCCGCGACTACCGTTTCCCGCTTCACGTCTCCTGGAACGGCCAGACGCCCGCCCAGGCCCTCGCCGCCCTCCAGTCCTGGCGCGACGCCAATCCGCGCAAGCAGGTCTCCACCCTCAATCCCTTCGCCCTGCCTTCGCGACTCTGGGACCGCCTCATCGCCGCCGTGCCCGGCCTCGCCCCCGAGGCCCAGTGGGCCGGCGTATCCAAGGAAAAGCTACAACAGCTCGCCGCCCAGGTCGGCGCCTCCGTCTTCCAGGTCGAGGGCAAGAGCCTCAACAAGGAGGAGTTCGTCACCTGCGGCGGTATTCGCCTGAAGGAGGTCGACTTCAAGACCATGGAGAGCCGCCTCGTCCCCGGCCTGCACTTCGCCGGCGAGGTGCTCGACATCGACGGCGTCACCGGCGGCTTCAACTTCCAGGCCGCCTGGACCACCGGCTGGCTCGCCGGCCGCGCCATGGCCGGCGCCGCCGGTTGAGGCTTCTCGACGCGGACGCCCCCGCCCCGGCCCGTTTTCTGCATCCGCCACGCCCCGTGACCGCCGCCCTGCTCCGCCCTCTCCTGCTTGCCCTCGCCCTGCCCTTCGCCGCCTGCGCCCCGCGCGGCCCGGCCGACGGCGGCCCCGCGCCCGACCCCGGCTCGGCCAAACCGCATTTCTCCGGCCAACCCGTCGTCTTCGCGGTCGAGAACGGCTACGTGCCCTTCAACTTCATCCGCACCGACACCCGCGCCGCCGAGGGCTGGGACTACGAGATCGCCGCCGAGCTCGGCCGCCGCCTCGGCTTCACCCCGAC
>JAIXVY010000384.1 GCA_027482505.1 Opitutaceae bacterium
ATGGTCTGCCGGTAGGTTTCCGCGGCGGAAAGCTCGCCGCGCAGAAGTCCGTTGCAGGCATCGATGCAGTCCTGGCTGGCGGCATGGGAAGTGGAGGTGGTGGTTTTCATGGGAATAGGGGCGTTCCCGTTTTGGACGCCGCATCCCTGTATGACGCCTCGGCGGCGCGGCTGGTGCCTAGGTAAACGACTTAACGTGCCATCGGCATTTTTCGCGCAGGCCAGCCGCGCCTCACGCCGGGGCAGAAGCAAGCAGCCGATGTGCCCTGTCAGTTCTTCCCCCATAGCCGTGCGAACGGGCGAAGTTTAAAATTTCACCTTTAGCCACAGACGCGCCCCGCGTCCCGTCGCCCGTTTTTAGCTTAAAAACCTACTCCACCATGATGCGTCGCGTATCAGACTTGATGAAGCTTGAATTGCGCGCCCGTGACGGCGTGCTGGGACAAATTGGCGATCTGCACTTTGATGATAATCGCTGGAGGATTCGCTATCTGGTGGTGGAGACAGGCACTTGGCTGAACAGCCGCAAGGTGCTGATCGCCACCTCCGCTCTGGACGCCGCGGACTGGGCGCGCGGTCACCTTCCGGTCAATCTTACCCAGGAACAGGTGCGGCAAAGTCCAAGCGTGGACACCGAGCAGCCCGTGACTCGCCAACAGGAATCCGGACTCAGCCAGCATTACGGATGGCCGGCCTACTGGGACTCCGACTCCACGCCAGGTGGAGCGCTGGCGACCTCGGCAGGAGTAGCGGGCGCCCCCGCCTACGCCGCGGTTCCGGCCACGGCACAGGCCGCACTGGTCGCGTTGCCCTCCCCGGCGGTGCGGAAGGCACCGGACGGTGATCCTCGCCTACGTCGCGCCTCGGCCGTGCGAGGCTACAGGCTGGAAGCGGTCGACGGATCCATCGGGCACATAGACGACTTTCTCTTTGAAGAACTGACTTGGGAACTGGCTTTCCTGGCGATCGACACGGGCAACTGGTGGCCGGGGAAAAAAGCCCTGGTTTCGACCGAGTGGGTAAGCGCGGTGAGCTGGGCGCGTTCGCGTGTTTATCTCGATCTCACGCGCGAAGGCATTCGCACCGCGCCCGCCTACGCCCCCGAAAAGCCGCTCACCGAAAGCGACGCTCGGCGACTGCGACGGCACCATCTTCTGCCCGGTTCAAATCCCTAGCGCCGAAGGGAGGTCGCCATCGGCATTCAGAACCGAATTTTAAAATATCCGGGCAGGTCGGTCGCCGCGGCAGCCGAAAGATCCTGATGCACCGACTCCACGAGAGAACCGCGCAAAGACGGGCGCAGACGATCAAGAACGGGCCGGTTTAACCTCGGGCCGGCGGCGAAGGCCCACGCCTGTCCCGGACGCGCGAGCAAGAACCTCTCGATGTGCTCGGCGACCCAGTCGATGGATCGGTGACGTTCATCGTCTGTCATCGACGAAGGCGATGCGAAGGAGCCGATGGAAATGGCCCGGCCGGCATCCAGCGTGCGACCCGCGCCAGAAGCCGACGGGATATCTTGGGAAATAATTTCGCGCAGCGCCGAGGACGCCTGCCCGGGGCGCGCGAAGCGTTCGAGCACGCGAAAGCGTTTTTCACCGGCCAAAACCAGGAAATGCGGGACCATGGCTAGCTGTCCTCCAGCTTGATGTTTTTCGATCGCAGAAACGGCACGAGCTCATCGAGCCCGAAGTCGGCGAGAATTTCGCCATGCCAGTCCAGGGTGGGTGCCTTGGCCTGGCGCGAGATTCGCTCCATGCGTGCGCGGCCGGCGGAGTCTCGAGTGATATCGATCAGGCGGTGTGAAATGCCGTGCTCGTCGAGAAAGGTGGCGACCTCGGTGCACCAGGGACATCCCGGCTTGAAAAAGAGAATCGGAAGCGATTCCGAGGCGGCCGCGCCGGCCGTGGGCCTGGTTTTCATGTGGGTTTGCATGGCGTGGGGAGAACCTGAGTTCAGGACGCGCGGCGTCGCCGGTCGGCGAGCATTTGGTCGTGCTGGGCCTCCCCGACGCCTTCGAGGACCAGTCGCTCTTGAACCTCCTGGTCTTCGGGCTCGTTGTGGTCGGGCGTGCGGGCGCCGGGAACCGCGAGCGGATCCGAGGGATCATGGGACAGGCCGGCGGATCCTTCGCCGTTGGCCAGCGAAGTGTCGGGAAGCGTCCGGCCGCGGAGCTCGGCCAGGGCTCTCTGGCGGTCTTCATCAGTGATGTCGCGCCCGGGGCGGCCGTCTATGAGGGCGAGTTCGCGGGCTCGTATCGCTATGGCCTCGTCGGTGATTTCGTCGGCGCGAAGCCCGTGCCGCAGTATGCGCGCGGAGTGATCAATGGCGGATTTGCTCATGGGTCCAGGCTACGCCCGGAACCGGCGTTCACCAATCGGGCAGGCGCCGTCGCATGGCGTCCGGCGGGGCGCCTTCCGCCGACGGGGCGCGCCCCCCACGAAGAGAGAGCCCCCGTCAAAGCGCGCGCGCCTCCTTCGCCGCGGCGTCGGCCTCCACCTCGCCGCGCTCGCGTTTCCGTTTCGAAGCGTCGGTGCGCTTGTAGAGCTTTTCGTTCGCCCGCGCCTGCGCGGCCTCGGGCAGGAGGCGACGCGAGAAAACAAGGGTCTTGTTCATGGCGCCAGGGACGACGATACGGTCGCCGGCCATCAAGGCCTTGTAGCCAGCCTCGGCCACCTCCTGCGGAGCCAGAAGCCGTGCTTTTTGAAAGGCGTCGGTATCGATCATGTCCGCTTTAACGAAAAAGTCCGTGTCCACGGGACCCGGGCACAAGGTGGTGACGGTGACCGGAGTGTCCTCAAGCTCGGTGGCCATGGACTCGGACCACGAGAGCACGAAGGCCTTGGTGGCGTGGTAGGTCGCAAGAAGCGGACCGGGCTCGAAGCCGGCGACGGAAGCGGTGTTGAGAATGCGTCCGCCTCCTCGCTGGAGCAGAACGGGGAGCGCGCGCTTGGTGAGGCGCACGACGGCCTCTATGTTCAGCCGAATCATGCCGATATCATCCTCCACCGGCATTTCCCAAACACGGCCTCGGCGCCCCACGCCGGCGTTGTTGACGATGATGGACGGCATGAGACCGATCGCGGCCAGCTGGCCAAAGATGGCGTCGACGGCGCTTTCGGCGCGAAGATCGTAAGCGAACGCGCTCACGGAGGCGGAAAAATCGGTGCGAAGGGCGGAACAGATGTTGTCGAGCTCCGCCTGGACCGGGGCGATAAGGACGAGAGGATGGCCGTGGCGGGCAAACTCGCGGGCCAGATGGAGGCCGATACCGCTCGAGGCGCCGGTGATAAGCGCGACTTCGGAGGCGGGATCGGAGGAGGTGGACAAGGTTTTCATGACCCGAGACGCAGAGCGCACCGGGTGCCGGGCGAAGGGAGCGGCCCAAAAGCGCCTGCGCCGCAATGGCCAAGACCGCGTTTGCGCGACGAGCGACCTGTCCCGAAAGGTGCGAAACGCACACGGGAACCAAGGCAAAACGCAGCGCTCGCGCGGAAGCCGGAGCCGTGCAGACCAGACGCGGGCAAGAAAAAGGCCGGTCCAAGCTTGGACCGGCCGAAATCAAACGTGAACTCGCCAGCTCAGTAGCGGTAGTGCTCGGGCTTGTAGGGGCCCTCGACGGGAACTCCGAGATACTCGGCCTGAGACTTGGTGAGCTTGGTGAGCACCACGCCGATGCGCTCAAGGTGGAGGCGGGCGACCTCTTCGTCGAGGTGCTTGGGCAGGCGGTAAACGCCGACCGCGTAGGTGTCCTTGTTCTTCCAGAGATCGATCTGGGCGAGCGTCTGGTTGGTGAAGGAGTTGGACATCACGAAGGACGGATGGCCGGTGGCGCAGCCGAGATTCACCAAGCGGCCTTCGGCGAGCATGTAGATCGTGTTGCCCGTCGGGAAGGTGTAGGCGTCGTAGCCGGGCTTGATGTTCACGTGCTTGACGCCGGGGGCCTGCTTGAGGCGGTCGACCTGGATCTCGTTGTCGAAATGGCCGATGTTACAGACGATGGCCTGGTCCTTCATCGCCATCATGTGCTCGAGGGTGATGATGTCCTTGTTGCCGGTGGTGGTGACGTAGATGTCGGCCTTGCCGAGGGTGCTTTCGATGGTGTTCACCTCGAAACCTTCCATCGCGCACTGGAGGGCGTTGATGGGGTCGATCTCGGAGACGATGACGCGGGCGCCGAAGCCCTTGAGGGAGAAGGCGGAGCCCTTGCCCACGTCGCCGTAGCCGGCCACGAAGGCGACCTTGCCGGCGATCATGACGTCGGTGGCGCGCTTGAGACCGTCGGCGAGGGACTCGCGGCAGCCGTAGAGATTGTCGAACTTCGACTTGGTGACCGAGTCGTTCACGTTGATGGCCGGAACGAGGAGCTTGCCCTGCTCATGGAGCTGGTAG
>JAIXVY010000162.1 GCA_027482505.1 Opitutaceae bacterium
AGTCGACGCGGGCGGCCGAGACGTAGGGCGGAGGCGATTCGGGCAGGCCCGCAGAATTGGTCGATCCGGCGAGGGTGGAGCCGAGTTCCAGGTCGACCTGTTCGAATTGTTCGTAGCGGAAAAAAAGCAGGGAGGCCGTGGCGAAGAGCGCCAGGGCGACGAAAACAAGCAGCGCGCCTCCGAGGGCCAGGCGGGTGTTGAAGGCGAGGGGCTTCATGGCCCCGCCGCGCCGGCGTCGATGCTATAGCCCATGCCGCGCACCGTCTGGATGAGGCGGGAGGCCCGGCCGTCGTCGATTTTGCGTCGCAGACGCTGCACGGCGACGTCGACGACATTGGTCTCGGGATCGAACTGATAGCCCCAGATCTGCTGGCTGAGTTCGGTGCGCGTGACGACCGCGCCGGGCGAGCGCAGGAGCGTCTCGAGGACGGAGAACTCCCGCGGGGTGAGGGCGATGAGTTCTCCGCCGCGCCTGACCTCGCGGGCGGTGAGGTTGAGAACGAGATCGCCGCAGGAGAGGATGTTGAGCGTGGAGCCGGTGTGGCGGCGGCCGATGCTGCGCAGGCGGGCCACGAGCTCGGGCATGGCGAAGGGTTTGGGCAGGTAGTCGTCGGCGCCGGCCTCGAGGCCCTCGACGCGTTCGCGCACGTCGCCGCGGGCGGAGAGCAGAAGCACGGGCACGGTGTGGCGCTCGGCGCGGAGCTTGCGGAGGAGGCCGAGGCCGTCGCGGCCGGGGATCATGATGTCGAGCACGAGCGCGTCGAAGCGCTCGCCGGTGGCGCGGGTCCAGCCGGTGTCGCCGTCGTGGCAGGTCTCCACCGTCATGCCTTGCTCCTCCAGTCCGGAGCGGATGAGGCCGGCCACCTTGCGTTCGTCTTCGATCACCAGCACGCGCATGTTTTTGTCCCACGACGTTTGCGGGGAGGCGCCGGATGGACGAGCGAGAACTGATGAGCCAGAATTACGGGGTGATTACGATTTTGTCATGAATCCAACGCGGCGTTGCCGACGCGGTCTTACGCCTCGCATGAACAACCCCGCGATTCCCTTGTCCGTCCCTGTTTCCCTTCCCGTTTCCGAACCGCCGCGCGCCGCGCCGCGGCGTCGCTCGCCGGTCGAGCGCCTGCGCAAGCCGGCCTCGTGGCTGGCCATCGCGCTGATCGGATGGCTGTGGCTGCGGCTGGAGCCGGAACAAGGCTCGCGGCTTGTCTTCGCGGCGGAGCTGACGGGTTTCGTGGCGGTGATGGCGGCGGTGCTGGGCCGGGTGTGGTGCGCGCTTTACATCGCGGGCCGGAAAAACGCGGAGCTGTGTCAGGACGGACCCTACTCGCTGGTGCGCAATCCCCTTTATGTGTTTTCGTTCGTCGGCTCGGTGGGCGTGGCGATCGCCACGCTGCGCTGGCCGCTGGCGGCGGCGGTGGCGCTGCTGTTTCTCGCCTACTACCACGCGGTGATGCGCTCCGAGGAGGCGCGCCTGAAGGCGCTGTTTCCCGCGACTTACCCGGAATATTGTCGCCGGGTGCCCCGGTTTTTCCCGCGCTGGACGGGCTTTTCGAGCCGGTCGACGCTCACGCTCGTCCCTGGCGACGTGACGCGCGCGATGCGCGAGGTGGTGTGGTTCCCGGTCGCCTTCGCGGCGGTGGTGGCGCTGAACCGGATCGCCTGAGATGTCTTTTATCCCGGTCAGGGGAATGGCGCACCGCTTCGGCGGCGCGGTGCTTTTTGTCGCGGCTTTTGTCGCCGTCAGTCTCGCCACGAGGGTGGCGTTGACGGCGCAGGCGTGGGCCGAGGCGGGGCGCGGGGCGGGGCTGGTGGCGGCCTATGCCTGGGGGCTGGTCTTCGACCTCGCGGCCGCGGGCTGGTGGTCGCTGCCGGTGGTGCTGGCGCTGGCGGCGGCGCCGCGGCGGTTTTTCTCGGGCCGGGCGGGGCGGATTTGCGCGTGGGCGGCGGCGTATGTCGCGCTCTACGGCCTGTTTTTCACCGGGCTGGCGGAGTGGCTTTTCTGGGACGAGTTTCAGGCGCGCTTCAATTTCATCGCGGTCGACTACTTGGTCTACACGCAGGAAGTGCTGGGCAACATCCGCGAATCCTACCCGATGCCGGCCCTGCTGGCGGGCGTGGGGGCGACGGCGGCGCTGGCTCTGGCCGGGTTGAAGGCGAGCGGCTGGTTTGATCGCTGGCTGGCCGCGGCGGAGGCCCCGGCGCGGGCGCGCTGGCGCTTCGCGGCGGCGTGGACGGCGGTGGCCGCGGCGCTGGGGCTGGTGCTTTCGGAAGACTTGCTGCCGGCGTGGAAAAACAACCACGAGCGCGAGCTGGCGAAGAACGGTCCGTGGAGCTTCGTGGCGGCCTTTCGGGGCAATCGGCTCGACTACGAGCAGTTTTATCCGACCCAGCCGCTCGACCCGGCCCTGGCGCGGCTGAAGGAGCGTCTCGCGCGCGACGGATCGACTTTTCTCGCCGACGCCCCGGCGGACGGACGCGATCTGGCGCGGCGGGTGCCGGCGCCGCGTCCGAGCGAGCCCGAGCTGCGGCTCAACGTCGTGCAGATCACGGTGGAGAGCCTGAGCGCGGAGTTTCTCGGCCACTATGGCAGCGAGAAGGGATGGACGCCGAATCTCGACGCGCTGTGCGAGCGCGCGCTGGTGTTCGAAAATTTCTACGCGACGGGCAATCGCACGGACCGGGGCATGGAGGCGCTGACGCTTTCGGTGCCGCCCACGCCGGGGCGCTCGCTGGTGAAGCGGCCGGGCGGCGAGGGGCTGTTCACGCTGGGCTCGGTGCTGCGCTCGCGCGGCTACGACACGGCTTTCATCTACGGCGGCAACGGCTACTTCGACAACATGAACGCCTTTTTCGGCGGCAACGGCTACCGCGTGTTGGACAAGGGCGCGTTCAGGCCGGAGGAGATAACGTTCGCGAACGCGTGGGGCGCGTGCGACGAGGATTTGTTCGGCCGCGCGCTGCGCGAGGCGGACGCGGTGCACGCGGCGGGCCGGCCGTTTTTCCAGTTTCTGATGACCACCTCGAATCATCGGCCGTTCACGTTTCCGGCCGGTAGGATCGACCTGCCCTCGGGGTCTTCGAAACGGGCGGGCGGGGTCAAATACACCGACCATGCGATCGGCCGTTTCCTGCGCGAGGCGGAGTTGCGGCCGTGGTTCAAGAACACGATTTTTGTGATCGTGGCCGACCATTGCGCGTCGAGCGCGGGGCGGGCGGAGCTGGAGATCCACAATCATCACATACCGCTCATCGTGTATGCGCCGGGCGGGCAGGTCGCGCCGGGGGCGGTCAAGGCCTTGTGCAGCCAGGTGGACTACGCGCCGACGCTGCTGGCGCTTTTGAACTGGAGCTATCCAAGCCGGTTTTTCGGCGAAAACGCGCTGGCGGGCGACGGGCCCGGGCGCGCCTTGATCGGCAATTACCAGAAGCTGGGGCTCTTCACGGGGGACAGGCTGGCCCTGCTGGCGCCGGCGCGGCGGCGAGGCGTGTTCGGCTACGACGAGGCCAGGCGCAGACTGACGCCGTTGCGCGGAGACGAGGCGCTGGTGGCGGACGCTATAGCCTACTACCAGTCGGCGAGCTGGCTGGTGAAAAACGGCCGGCAAAAGGCGCTGGCCACCGCGCCTTCCCCCGCCGCGGGCGGCTAGGCGAGCTGCGCGTCGCCAAATACGCGCGCGACGTCGTCGAGGTGTTCGCGTGCGGGGGGCGGGAAAAAAAAGCGGGCCCGCCGAGCGTGGTCGGCGGGCCCGGGTTGCCGCGCTCGGGCGCGGCGGAGATGCGGAGCGCTTACTTCTTCGGCGTGACGTTCTTCAGATTCTTGCCCGCTCGCGTGGCGAGGCTGGCGGGGGAAACGCCGACGGGCTCGTCCTTGGAGAACTTGTTCACGCAGATCTGCTGGCCGATGGTGAAGAGGCCGTTGATCGTGGAGTAGAGGGCGAGGGCGGCGGCGAAGTTGTAGCAGAAGAGGGTGAAGATCCACGGCATGATCTTCATGATCATGACCTGGGGGCCCTCCATGGTGGTGGGCTGCGGGGTGAGGCGCATCTGCACGATCATGGTCGCGCCCATGAGGATGGGCATGATGTTGAGCGGGAAGCCCAGGCCGGGCACGCGCCAGATGGTGTCGGGGGCCGAGAGATCGTGCACCCAGAGGAAGGACTGGAAGCGGAGCTCGGCGGTGCCCTGGAGCATGGCGAAGAAGCCGACGAAGAGCGGGATGGTGAGCAGGATGGGGAGGCAGCCGCCGGCCGGGTTGACGCGGTGCTCCTTGAAGAGGGCGAGGGTGGCCTCGTTCATCTTCTTGGGATTGTCCTTATATTTCTCGCGGATGGCCTTCATGGGTTCGGAGAGCTTGCCCATGCGTTTGGCGGACTTGGAGGCGGCGAGGGTGAGGGGCAGGGTGATGACCTTGAGGCCGATGGTCATAAAGATGATGGCCCAGCCCCAGTTTCCGACGAAGGAGTGGGTCCAGACCATGAACTTGTTGAGCAGCGGGGCGAAGAAGCCGGAGAGGAAGATGCGGTTGAAGAAGTAGCGGTCGAACTGCATGACCTTGTCTTCGGCGTGCTTGAACTCGTCGCTGCGGGCCAGGCGCTTGTATTCCTTGGGGCCGACATAGAGGCGACCGGTGTGAACGACGCTGGCGCCGGGGGCGATGGCCTCGAGCGGGAAGCGGCCGGCGGCGGTGATGCCGGTGCTGGGGCGGTTGCTGCCGGCCAGGGGCGGGAGCTCGACGCGGCGGACGGACACGGATTCGCCGGGCTTGTCGGGCGTGTAGATGCTGGCGAAAAACTGGTTCTTCACCGCGGCCCAGACGAAGGCCTGGCGGTGGTCGATGACGTTCTTCGGCGTGGGGTCGCCGATGCCGAAGCGGGACAGGAAGCCGGGGTCGAACGCGTGGCGGTCGGTCACCTCGGGGTTGTTGTCGCCGTCGTAGGAGGCGACGTTGAGGTAAATGCCGGTGTCGTTTGCGCTGACGAGGGACGCGGTGCCGAGCTCGAGGACGATGCGCGGGATGGTCACGGTGTGTTCGGAAATGTTGCGCAGCGTAGTTTCGTGGCGAATACGGTAGGGCTCCGAGGCGGCGTCGGCCTGGTCCGCGAGGGTGTAGCGGCGGGTGACCTCGATGCGGTTCTCGAACACGGCGCGGTAGACGACTTCGCGCGAGTTGGCGGAGACGCGCTGGAAGCGGGTTTCCTGGCCGAGGCCGGCGAGCTCGCCCAGGGCCAGCATGGGGGCGGCGTGGCGGTCGTTGAACACGAACGAGTCGGGCAGGCCCTGCACGGCCGGGTATTTCTTGAACGAGACGTTCTCGATCGCGCCGCCGAAGTCGGTGAAGCGCACGCTCACGAAGTCGTTGGCCAGGGTGGTGGTCTCGGCGTCGGAGCGGTTTTCGCTGAGGGCGGCGAAGGCGGCGTTGGGCGCGGCGGGGGCCGGGGCGAGGGTGGACGCGTCGGCCGGGGCGCCGGGCGCGGCGGGCTGCGTCGCGGTCGCCGCCGCCGCGGGAGCGGTGGCGGGAGCGGGCGCGGGCGGCGGCTGGAGCCGCGCGCCGACGACCAGCGTGGCGAAGGCGGCCACCATGAAAAGGATGCCGAGGGTCAGGTTTTTCTTGTCCATTTGGCGAAGGGTTCGGGAAAGAGGGCGAGCTAGCGGGCGGCGGGCACGGGATCGTGGCCGGAGGCGCCCCAAGGGTGGCAGCGCAGGATGCGGCGGGCGGCCAGGGCGGAGCCGCGCAGGGCGCCGTGGCGGGCGAGGGCCTCGAGGGCGTAGTGCGAGCAGGTGGGCGTGTAGCGGCAGCCGCAGCCGGGGCCGCCGAGGGCGTGCAAGGCGGGCGAGACCGCGAGCTGGTAGCCTCTCACGCCGAGCATGAGGACGCGCGCGAGCGGCCCGGAAGCGGGGGCCGCGGAGGCGGAGGCGGATGAAAACTCAGGTGACACGCGTGGGAAAGAGGCGACGGCAGAGGTCGAGGAATCTCTGGTCGAGCGCGGCCGGTTCAAGCCCATTGAGGGAGCGCCGGGCCACGAAAACGAGGTCCAGGCCGGCCGGGAAGGCCAGTTGGTGGGCGCGAAAGCCCTCGCGGAGGCGGCGTTTGGCGCGGGCCCGGGCGACGGCGTTGCCCACGGCGGAGCGGGAGGCGACGAAGCCGGCGCGAGCCGGAAAGAGCTCGGAGCCGGGAGCGGGGAGCGCGGAGCCCGAGGCGTGAAGGCCGTGCGCGGCGTCCGAGGGAGGGAGGCCGGTGTCGCCCGAAGCGACCGGCGCCGGTTCCGCGCCGGTTTCCGCCGGGGGGAGCTTGCCGGGGCGGATGGCACGCGGGGCGTAATAAAGCACAAAGGCGCCGCAATCATAGCGGCGCCCTTGGGTTCGGACGTGTTGAAAATCCGACGCCCGACGCAGGTGTTGGTCGGCGCGGAAACGCATGGCGTCACGGCCCTTGCGCCGGGGCTTGCCCGGCGCCGGGTTAGACGACGGTGAGGCGCTTGCGGCCCTTGGCGCGGCGGGCGGAGAGAACCTTGCGACCGCTCTTGGTGGCGTTGCGGGCGCGGAAGCCGATCTTGCGGGCGCGTTTCTTTTTGTGCGGGCGGAAGGTGGGTTGCATGGCGTGTTACGTGTTTAAGAGTTGACGGAAGTGCGGGGCGAGGGGCGCGGTGTCAACACGGTTTCACCTCCCGGGCGGGCTGCGAAGCCGGCGAAGCGCCGGCGACCGCGATGGCTCAAGGGCTTCCCCAGCGTTCGCTGGTGCGCAGGCTTTCGGGGGCGCTGGCCTCCTGGACGAGCTGGTCGCCGTCGTAGACGCGAAACCAGACGCCGTGGAGGGCCTTGTCGCGCCAGCTGGAGCGCAATTTGCCGTCGGCGGCGACGATGCGGGCGCCGTCGCTGTATTTCACGCGCGTGGAGGTGACGGCCTGGGTGCGGATGGCGGCGCGCTGGCCCGGGCCGACAGCCGCGACGGTTTCCGAGCCGGAGACGCGCTCAAACTCGTCGCCGGTCTTTTGGGAGCGGCTCTGGATGTTGTCGGGGTCCTTGCGCACAAAGAGCACGTAGTCGATGCGCAGGCCATCGAGCGTGCGCTGGGTGAGATTGGCGAAACCGATCGAGTAGCCCCAGCGCTCGATGTTTTCGTCGCGCCAGGAGGTGTCGGAGGCGATCTCGCGCTCGAATTTGGCGCGGGAAAACTCCACCCGGATGTCGCCCGCGCGCACGGCGTCGCGCAGTTCCGGATGTTCGCGGAGGAAATCGCGCACGCCCTGCCGGTCGGTCTCGGCGAGGCTGGAAACAGGGAGGGAAAACTCCTTGCCGGTGTCGGCGCGGCGCACGCGCAGCACATCGCCGCGGAAGCCGAGGATCTCGCCCTCGAAGGAGCGGCCGTCGGGGGCGGTGAACACGCGAGTCTCGCCCGCGCGGACGGGCGAGAGAGCCAGGGCGAGGGTCAAAAGCGAGACGGCTAGGCGGCGCATGGAGGCGGTCGGGTCGTCAGTCTTCGCCGGCGTCCCAGCGCTGGCTGGTGGCGAGGGTGCCGGGCAGGGCGGATTCCACCACCAGGGTGTCGCCTTGGTAGACGCGCAGCCAGATGCCGTGGAGCGTGTCGCGGGTCTTGGTGTCGCCGGAGCTCCAGACGATGCCGCTGGCCAGCTCGCGTTTCACGGCGGTGATGGAATCGGTGCGGGCGGTGATTTTTCCGGATTGGGGAACGGGATCGAAGGCGATGCGGCCGCGGGTGCGCTTGAGCCGGCCGTCGCCGCGGGCCGCGTTGTCGCCGGCGGCGTCGACCTTGACGAAGAGGATGTATTCGCCGCGCAGGCCCGAGATGGGGCGGGTGGTGGTGTTGCGCAGCGTGACGGAGTAGCCCCAGTCCTCCTCGGTGATGGTGATGCCGTCCTTGCGGGTGGTGCCGTCGCTGAGCTCGATGCTCTGCTTTTCCCGGCGGGTGTCGAACTTGGAGCGGCTGAGTTCTAGGGCGATCGCGCCCGCCGGCAGGACGGCGGATTTTTTCGCCGCTTCGGCGGCCTCGGCGCGCAGGGCCGCTCGGTCCGCCTCGGCGAAGGAGGTGATCGGCAGGGTGAAAGTCCGGCCGGTGTCGGCGCGGCGGATGACGACCTTGTCCTCGCCCTCGAAGCCGACCACGTCAGCCTCGATGCTACGGCCGTCGGCGGCGGTGAGAGTGCGGGCGTTCGCGGCGCCGCAGGCGGCGGCCAGCAGACCGAGCATGGCCAGGAGACGGGCGCGAAGCGGCGGGCTCATGCGCGCATCGCACACCACCTGCGCCAAGGCAGGCAAGCCCGCGCATACGCAAAAACTCGCAATCGGGCGCGGATTTAAGCCCGCAACGCCGCGACCACCTCGGCGTGCAGGGCTGGGGTCGCGGCCGCGATGGTGTGCTCGGCGGGGTAGGGCCGGTCGCCGCGCCAGTCGGAGATGACGCCCCCCGCGCCGCGCACCACGGGCACGAGGGCGGCGATGTCCCACGGGTTCATGATCGGGTCGAGGCACACGTCGGCGTGGCCGCAGGCGAGGAGCAGGTAGCCGTAGCAATCGCCCCAGGTGCGGACGAGCCGGGCGCGGGCGAGGAGGCGATCGCAGGCGGGGCCGTCTTGGTAGCGGGCGAGGTTGAGGTGGTCGCTGGTGAGCACGGTGGCGTCCTCCACGCGTGTGGTGCCGCGGACGCGCACGGGGCGGCCGTTGAGGGTGGTGGTGTGATTGTCGCCGATCAGGAGTTGGCCGAGGATCGGTTGGTGGATGCAACCGAGCACCGGCTCGCCGCGATGGAGGAGGGCGATGAGCGTGCCCCAGAGCGGGACGGCGGTGATGAAGCTCTTGGTGCCGTCGATCGGGTCGAGCACCCAGGTGAACTCGGCGTCCTCGCGCACGTTGCCAAACTCCTCGCCGATGATGCCGTGCGACGGGAAGCGGGCCTCGATGCGGCGGCGCAGCAGCTCCTCCGCGCCCTTGTCGGCGGCGGTGACGGGGGAGGCGTCGCCCTTGGCCTCGACCGCGAGATCGGCGCGGCCGAAGAAGGGGCGGATAAAGTCCCCGCTCTCGGCGGCGAGTTCGGCGATGAAGGCGCGGTGGGGGGCGAGGTCCATGAGGAGCGAGGAACGGAGTTATTGCCCACGAAACACACGAAAAGACACGAAAAAGGAGCGGAGGATCGAAGCTTGGGTTTTAGTGTCCTTTCGTGTGTTTCGTGGGCTCTCCCATGGCTTGGCCGGACCAACTCATCCACTTCGTCGACTTCGAGGGCTCGACCGTGTCGGGAATTCTTGAATACGGCGTGGTGTCGCTGCGCGGCGGGGAGATCGTGGCGGCGCGCGGGCGCGTGTGCGCGGCCACGGGCCGGGTGCGGCCGGAGGACGTGGCGGTGCATGGGCTGGACGAGGGCGCGACGGCGGGCGCGCCGCCCTTCGCGGCGGACTTCGAGCTTTTCGCCGCGCAGCGCGAGAGCGGCCCGCTGGCGGCGCATTTCGCGAACGCCGAGAACACCCTGATAAAGTCGGTCTGGCCCTACGCGCGGACGGCGCGGGATTTTTCCCGCGAGGACGGCGCCACGACGGCGGACTGGGGGCCATGGATCGACACCGGGAGGCTTTATCCGCAGGCGCGCGGTTCCGGTGCGCCGGTCAAGCTCTCCGAACTGGTCGCGGCCGAGGGTTTGCAAGCGCGGCTCGACGCGCTCTCGGCCGAAATCTGCCCGGGTGGGCGGCGTCGCTATCATGCCGCCCTCTACGACGCGCTCGCGGGCGCCTTGCTGCTCCTGCGGCTGGCCGAGACGCCCGGCTGGGGCGACAAGTCCCTGCGCTGGCTGCTCGAGCACAGCACCCTCGACGCCGGTCGCCGCGAGGGCCTACGGCAGGGCGAGCTGTTCTAGCCTGGCCAGGCTGACCTCGCCCATCGAGGCGACCCGCCAGGCGGCGCGAGTGAACACGTCGCCGACGGTGGAGGGATTGGGCACGACGACCACGCGCAAGCCGGCGGCGGCCGCGGCTTCGTGACCCGGAAGCGAGTCCTCGAAGGCGACGGCCTCGTCCGCCCGCAAATCGAGCCGGGCCAGCGCGGCGAGGTAGAGATCGGGCGCGGGTTTGCCCCGCGGCACATCCTCGCGGCAGACCACGGTGGCGAAGCGCTCCAGCAGGCCTCGGGCGGCGAGGTGCGCGTCCACGTGGCGGTGCGAGGAGTTGGAGGCGACCGCCAGGCGCAGGCCCGCGGCGCGGGCCGCGTCGAGCAATTCGACCACCCCGGGCAGGACGGGGGCCGCCTCGCAGCGCCGGCGGGTGAGTTTCAGGAAACGCGCGGCCAGATCGTCGCGGCACTCGGAGGCGGGATAAGCGGTCCAGAGATCGGCGGCCATGTCGACGTGGCCCACGATCGCGTGCAGGATGCGGGGGTCGGCCTGGCGTCCGTCTTCCGCGTGCACCTGCTGCCACGCCTCGAGGATGGCCGTCTCGGTGTCCACGATGAGGCCGTCGAAGTCGAAGATGAGTCCGCGCAGGGGCATGGGCTCGCACGGTGAACGGGACCTTCGCGCGCGCAAGCTGGACGCGGGGTTCGTTTCGCGTAGCGGTTTGGCCGCGCGTCGGCCCCTTTCGGCCTTCGCGCCTCCTTTTGCCCATGTCCCCCGCCTCCGCCGACCTCAAGCCCGCCACCCGCGACCGCGCGGCCATCCCCGCCGAGTTCAAATGGGATTTTTCCCCCATTTACTCCTCATGGGGCGAATGGGAGGCGGGCCTGGAGGAGATGCGCGCGCAGATGGACGCGTTCGCCGCGCTCAAGGGCACGCTGAAGAACGGTCCCGACGCGCTGCTGCGCGCCTACCGGCTCTTTGACGACGTCGGCCGGCTGCAATACCGCGTCTTCCGCTACCCGCAGCTTCAGCGCGACACGGATACGCGCGACCAGGCCGTGGCCGGCCGGATGCAGCGCGTGCAGGCGCTTTTCGCCGAGTTCGGCGTGGCGACCTCGTGGTTTACGCCCGAGCTGCTCGCCGTGCCCGAGGCCGCGGTGCGCGGCTGGATCGACGCCACGCCCGGGTTGGAGATCTACCGCTTTCCCATTTTAGAGGCCTACCGGCAGCAAAAGCATGTCCTCGACGAGGCCGGGGAAAAACTCCTCTCCTTCGCGGCGCGCCACAACGAGACGCCGCGCTCCGTCTACACCGAGCTCAGCACCTCGGACATCCGCTTTCCCACCATCACGCTGGGCGACGGACGCGAGGTGAAGCTCACCCCCGGCGCCTACCAGCAGCTGCTCGCCACCAACCCGAACCAGGCCGAGCGCGCCCGCGCCTTCGAGGCCCACCTCGGCGTTTACGAGGCCAACAAGAACACCTACGCGGCGATCTACCGCGGCGTGCTCGAGCGCGGTTGGTTCCTTGCCCGGGCGCGCGGCCACGAGACCACCCTGCACCGCGCTCTCGATGGCAACGCCATCCCGGTCGAGGTCTACGCCACGCTGGTCGACACCGTGCGCGCCGGTGCCGAGCCGCTGCGCCGCTACCTGCGCCTGCGCAAAAAACTCCTCGGGCTGGACTCGTATCACCTCTACGACGGGCAGGTGCCGTTGGTGAAGGACGACAGCGCCTGGCCCTACCGCGCCGCCCGGGAGCTCGTCCTCGAGTCCGTGGCGCCGCTCGGCGCGGAATACCAGGGCAAGCTCCGAGAGCTGCTCGAAGGCGGCCGGATCGACGTCTATGAGAACGACGGCAAACGCTCCGGCGCCTATTCCGCCGGCGTTTACGGCGTGGGCCCCTACGTGCTGCTCAACCACAACGACACGCAGGACGCGCTCTTCACCTTCGCGCACGAGATGGGCCACGCCATGCACACCCGCCTCTCCGAGGAGACGCAGCCCTTCGCCACCAGCGGCTACACCATCTTCGTGGCCGAGGTCGCCTCGACCGTGAACGAGCGCCTCATGCTCGAGCACCTTCTGGCCCGGAGCGCCGATCCCCGGGAGCGCTTTCTTCTTCTCCAGCACGCCGTCGATTCCATCGCGGGCACCTTCTACACCCAGACGATGTTCGCCGACTTCGAGCGGCGCGCTCACGAGCGGGTGGAGCGTGGCGAGCCGGTGACGGCCGATGTGCTGGGCGAGCTCTACGCCGGCCTGCTGCGCGACTACTACGGGGACGCGGCCGAGATCGACGAGAAGTATCGCCACACCTGGACGCGCATCCCGCATTTCTACAACTCGCCGTATTACGTTTACCAATACGCCACCTGTTTCGCCTCGTCCGCCGCGCTTTACCGTCACATGTTCCAGGGCACCGCCGAGGATCGCCCCGCCGCGGTGGAGCGCTACCTGACCCTGCTGCGCAGCGGCGGCGACGACCACCCGATGGAGCAGCTTCGCAAGGCGGGCGTGGACCTCGCCCGGAGCGAGACGGTGCGGGCCGTGGTCGACCAGATGGACGAGCTGGTTTCGCGCCTGGAGGCCGAGGCGGAAAAACTGCCGCTCCGCTAGGGCTTCGCGTTGCGAAAAAAGAAAGCCGCCCCGAGCGGGGCGGCTTTCTTGATTGGAGGCTTTTGTTTCGGGCGCCGACTTCAGGCGCGGCGACGGCGGCCGGCGGCAAGACCGAGGACACCGAGGCCGGCGAGCGCGGCGAAGGCGGATGGCTCGGGGATGGCGACGGCCGGGACAAATTCAACGCCCCGGAATGCAAAGCTGGCACCGGTGCTGTTTAGGGAGGTTTGGAGCGTGGTGTTGCTAAACAAGGTGGAGAGAGTGCCAGACAGGGTGGCGTTGTAGCCGGACCCGTCGACCAGACTGTAAACCGCCCCCGCGCCCGCCGCGGCGCTGCTGCCGGTTGAGCCGAAGATGCTGACATTGCCGCCGCTGACGTTGATCGTCAGGCCGCGGACGGCGGCGGCGGCGATAGATCCGGATGCAGTCCAGACGCCTCCGACCAGCGAGTATTTTTGAATCTGGCCTCCGCTCGCGGCGTCGTCCGCCACGTAGAGGGTATCAAAGCCGCTCACGCTTGGGCTGAGGTCGGCGAAGGCGAATTCGTAGGGGCTGCCTGTGGTCACAAAGCCCGGCAGATTGGTGATCGTATTGCCGGCCGTAGTTGGCAGTCCGGTGCCGACCGTGCCGACGCGAACCGATGTGCCGGAGCTGGTGGAAATATAAACCTGGTCGTTGAAGATCTCCACGTCGCGAATGTTAGTCGGAGTCGTGGAGAGCTGGGTGCTGGTGCCGCCAGCGGAGGTGCCGTAACGAACGCCGCCCGCAGCGCCCGCCATCCATAAATCGGTGCCGTTCGTGGTCGTGGCGGAGCGGGGGCTGCCAGCGGTGGAGAAGTCGGAGAAGTTGGTTTTGGTGATCGTGCCAGACGGCGTGAGCACGCCCACGGTGCGATTAATCGTCGCCGACGCGGAGCTGGTAAGGTTAGCGCCGTTTGTGGACGCATAGCCGGTGAAGGTGACATACTGTCCGTTTGGAGAGCGGGTAAGCAGACCCTCCGAGGTGGAGGTGCCGCTGGCGAAAACACCGGTGTTGATCGACTGCACATAGGTGCCGGTGGTGGTCCATTCGTCGATGAAGACGGCGTTGCCCGTGTTGGCCATGGTATCCGAGCCGGTGTTCGAACCTACGCGATAGACCAGCAGATTGCCGGCGGTGAAGGGCGCGGCGATGGCCGTGCCGGATGCGAGCGCGAGGAGCAGTGCGGTGGATTTCATATGAAGTAAATTAATCAAGGGCCTTGATGACTGTTCGAAGACGGCAAGGTAAAAAGTGCTCTGGCGTTCCCGATGTGACGGTTCGGTTACGCCGTCGCCCAAGTTTAACAGTGCCGGACTAGCGATGCGCACGGTCAGCACTTTGCATGCCGTCCTCCACCATGCGCACCAAACTGCACTCCCTGCTCGTCGGCGCCTCTTGCGCGCTCGTTCCCGCTTACGCCCATGCCCAGTCAGGGCTTACGTTGCTGAATAACTTCAGCGCCAACCAAGGCTCCGGCTCCAGCGCGGGCGAGATCGTCGCCTTCGACTCCTTCACCGACCGCCTCTTCGTCACCAGCTCCGCCAACACCCTCAGCGGCACGGGAGCCACCACGGCCATCTCGGGTGGTGTCCACCAAATCAATATTTTCAGCCTCGATTCCTCGGCGCAAAAGACCAACGCGGGCGTCATCGATTTCAGCTCCGCCTTCGGCTCCGCCGCCAACATGCGCGGTCTGAGCAGCGTGGCCGTCGACCCTCTCGGCCGTTTCGGCGTCGCCAGCCTCATTCCCACGAACAACACCACGACCGCGGGCAAGATCGGCTTCTTCAACCTCGCGAGCGGCGCGGTCATTGGCTTCGCCGACGTCGGCTTCCACCCCGATAGCGTCACCTTTTCCGCCGACGGCTCGCGTCTGGTGGTCGTGAACGAAGGCGAGTTCAACCCCAACGTGTCCGCCACCGGGCTGCCTTACGCCGGCACCAACGCCGGCAATGTGAACGCGCCCGGCTCCATTTCCTACCTCGACATCGCCGGCATCCACTCCGGCAACTTGGCCGCCCTTCCTTCCCTCACGGTCAACACCCGCGACTTCTCCGCCGCCAACCTCGCCTCCGGCGTCTCCATCGACGGCCTGCGCAACTCCAACGTCTCCGCCGTCGGCACCTCCGGCACATTCATCAACAACGTCCCCGTCTTCAACACCCCCGCGCCCGAGGCGATCGAGCCGGAATACGCCTCGATCCGCGGCGACAAGGTCTACGTTTCCCTCCAGGACAACAACGCGCTGGCCGTGTTTGATCTCGCGCAGGACAAGTGGAGCGAGGTGAAGAGCCTGGGCACCATCAACCAGACCATCGACGCCACCGACCAAAACGCCGCGGGCGCGGCCGACAACGTCATCGCCATCAACAAGACCGTCGCCGGCCTGCCCATGCCCGACACCATCGGCGCCTACACCGTCGCAGGCAAAACCTACGTCGTCACCGCCAACGAGGGCGACGCCCGCGTGGACGACCGCGACATCAGCCGTTTCGGCGACATCGCCGGCAACGACAGCATGAACTTGCTGATCGACACCAACGCCCCGTCCAATTTCCCGACCACCCAGACCGGCGTGCGCGCCTCCGACCAGCTCGGCCGCCTCAACGTGTCGCGCCTGGACGGCGACACGGACGGCGACGGCAAGATCGACACGCCCACGATGATCGGCACGCGCAGCTTCTCGATCTACGAGCAGACCGCCGGCGGCCTCGTGCGCGTCTACGATTCCGGCTCCTTACTCGAGACCTTCATCGCCGGCGACACCGGCTGGCTAGACAGTCGCAGCGACGACAAGGGCCCCGAGCCCGAGGGGCTGAAGGTGGTCACCATCGGCGACCGCACCTACCTCTTCATCGGCATGGAGCGCACCGGCCACATCATGATGTTCGACGTCACGGACC
>JAIXVY010000101.1 GCA_027482505.1 Opitutaceae bacterium
AGCGCGTCGCCTCCGAATACTCCGCCGACTCGCTCTACATCTTCGGCCACGGTGGTCCGCGCTGGGGCGTGGTCGGCACGCGTTCCGATCTGCTCGTGTTTCGCGATTATCTTTCCGGTCTGCTCGAACACACGGGCCGGCGGATCGCCGCCGGCGCGCCCCGCGACGAGGTGGTGAAGTTGGAAAACCTGCCCGGCTTTCCCGAGTTTCATCAACCCGCGCCCAATCGTCTCGGCGCCAACCTCGGCGTCGCCTACGACGAGCTCACCGCCGGCTGAGCGGTTTTTCCCTCGCGCCGCGCGCGATCCGGCTCGTGAAAACGGCGCGGCGTTTCAGTCCGGCGTCCGCGGGTTGAAATCTATTTAACCACTCGGTTTGGCGCCTCGCGGGGCGCGCGGACTGCTCCGGAAGCGGGCATGTCTTGCGCCATGCTGATCCTCGCCGGCTCCGCCGCCTCGCCCGCCTTGCAGGCGCTCGTCCCGGATGGCTCGGATTGCCTGGCCAACGCTCTCGCGCGCGCCGCGCTCGCCGCCGGCGGAGCGCCCGTGCTGCGCGTGCTGGGCGCCCGCGCCCTGGCCGTGGCGGCGCATCCTCCTCCCGCCGGCGCGTCGGACGTGTTCAACCTATTTTGGTCGAGAGGCGCGGGGGCCTACGTGGCGCGCGGCTTGCAGGCCGCGCTCGCGGCGACGCGGCCCGCGCCCTTGTCCGGCGTCATCGTCCTGCCCTCCGCCCCCGCCGCCCGCGTCGAGGGCGCCGCCCTGCGGCGCGCCGCCGCGTTGCTCGCCGCCGATGCCGCCGCGGTGGTCGCCTTTTCCGGCCGCGACGACGCGACCGCCCCGCTGGGCTTTGGTCGCGCCTGCTTCGAGGAGTTGCTGGCCTTGGACGGCGACGAGACCGGCTGGCACATCGCGCGGCGTCACCGCTCGCGCTTGCTGCGCGTGGACGCGGTTTCGCCTTCGCCGGATAGCAGGCTGCTGGTGCCGGCGGGCGGGTGAGATGCGTTCGCCATAAAGGGCGCCTCGTTTGAATAAAACGCGCGTCGCGCCCGGGCGGCTTGAAATCCTTTCCAGCGCGCGCCTCGCCTCCGTCGACGCCACGAGGACGGCACCGGGCCTGCTCCCCTTTTTGGCGCATGCGCTCGTTCCGCCTCCTCTCGCTCCTGGGTTTGCTGTTTCTGTTCGCCGCCGCCTCGCCGGCTCGTGCTTTCGACGTGGTCGAGAGCACGGTGGCCGGCGCCCACGCCGAGATGAAAGCCGGGCGGCTCACCGCCCGCAAGCTGGTCCAGCTTCACCTCGACCGAATCGCCGCCTTCGACCAAAAAGGCCCGGCCATCAACTGCGTCCTCGCCCTTAATCCCGAGGCGCTCGCCGATGCCGACAAATTGGACGCCGCCTTCGCCGCCAGTGGCCGCTTCACCGGTCCGCTCCACGGTATTCCCGTGCTGGTGAAAGACGAGGTCGACGTCGCCGACATGGTGACCACCCAGGGCACCGCCGTCTTCAAGGATTACCTCACTCCGCGCGACGCCTTCGCCGTCGCCCGGCTGCGCGCCGCGGGAGCCATCATTTTGGGCAAAACCACGCTCAGTGAATTCGCCGGCGGCGACACCTACGGCACGCTTTTTGGCGCCTCGCGCAATCCCTACGCCCTCGACCGCACGGTCGGCGGCTCCTCCGGCGGCTCCGGCGGCGCGCTCGCGGCAAATTTTTCCATCCTCGCCGTCGGCGAGGAGACGAGCTCCTCCCTCCGCCGCCCCGCCGCCTGGGGCTCCCTGGCCGGCATGCGCCCCACGCCCGGCCTTATCAGCCGCGCCGGCATGTGGGACGGCCACCCCGTGCCGACCGCCCAGATGGGGCCGATGGCCCGCACCGTCGCGGACATGGCCCTCATGCTGGACGCCATGGTCGGTTACGATCCGGAGGATCCCATCACCGCCCTGGGAGTCAGGCACACGCCGGCCTCCTACGCGGACGCGCTCGACAAAAACGGCCTGCGCGGCGCGCGCATCGGCGTCATTCGCGAGCCGCTTAGCCCCAATTCCGAGCCCGCCTCCGACGATTTCAAACAGGTCGACGAGGTCTTCAACCGCGCCTTGGGCGAACTGCGCGCCGCCGGCGCCACGGTGATCGATATCACCATACCCGACCTGAAGAAGCTCATGGCGCAGCGGGCCACCGATCCCGCCCTCACCGCCGAGGCGCTGCGCGTCTACCTCTCGCGCAATCCGAATTCGCCCTTCAAAAACCAGGCCGACATCGACGCGCACCCCGAGATGCCGAAGACCTTCAAGGCCAAGAGCGGCTGGGGACGCCGCGGCGCCGAGACCAAGCCGCCCTCGGCCGAGGAGGTCCTCGCCTCCGTCCGCGCGCGCGAGCAACTCATGATCAACATCGCCCAGGTCATGGCGGACAATCGCCTCGACGCGCTCGCCTACAAGGCGGTCGAGCACCAGCCGCCGCTGATCGAGAAAGCCTACAATCCGCCCTACGAACGCACCAAGGGCGTCGTGGCCCTCAACACCTTTCTCATCCACGCCTCCACCATCACCGTTCCGATGGGCTTCACCCGCGACAACCTGCCCGCGGGCCTGGCGTTTCTCGGCCTGCCCTTTTCGGAAAGCACGCTCATCAAGCTGGCCTACGCCTACGAGCAGGCCACCCAGCATCGCCGCCCGCCCGCCAGCACGCCCGCCCTCTGAGGCTGGCTAGCCCGGGCCGGGCGCCGAGGCGGGCCTGGTTTTGGTTTATTCCGGCCGCCGACTGCCGCGCGGCACGTGGACTGCTTGATTGACGGCTTTCCGACACGTGTCGTCCGAATCCACGAGTTTTCGCGAGGAGGGAGCCGCTGCCGCGGGGGCGAACCGTTTTTTCGCGCGCATCATCGCGCGACTGGTCAGTCCTCCCGAGCACGGGCGGCGCGTCTCCGCGTTCATCGTGCTGATGATGGCCGGCGTGATCGGCTGGCTCTACGTGGTCACCGACGGCGTGGTGAGCCTTCAGGTGTTTTATCTCGTGCCCGTGATCCTGGCGGTAAGCTGGCTGGGCGTCGGCTGGGGCGTCGGGCTGGCGTTTTTAAGCGCGCTGCTTCGGTTCGCCGGCGATGTCGCCAACTCTCCCGAGGATTTCGAGTTTTTCGCCTACTCGCATTTGGTGCGAATGCTCTCCAACCGGCTGAGCAGCTTTCTCGTCTACCTGGTCGTCGTCGTGGTCATCCACGAATTATTGCAGCTCAGCCGTCAGCTGGAGGCCCGGGTGCAGGCGCGCACGACCGCGCTCCGCCAGGCGGTGGAGGCGAGGGAGCGGTTGCAGAACAGTCTGCTGGAGGCCGGTCAGCGCGAGCGCCGGGCCATCGGACGCGATCTGCACGACGGGCTCGGCCAGCACCTCGCGGCCACCGCCATGGCGGCCAGCATCCTCGCCAAGCGCCTCGCCACGCGCGGCGACAACCTGGCCGAGGATGCCCGCGGCGTGGAGAATCTGGTCAAGGCCGGCATCGACCAGTCGCGCCGCATCGCCCGGGGCCTTTTGCTGGAGACGGTGCGCCCGGAGGATTTGTTTTCCGAGCTGGAGGAGCTGGCGGCCGCCGCCACCCATCACCATGGCACGCCTTGCGTCCTGTCGGCCGAGGGCAGCCCGGAGCGGCTCGACGTGCACGTGTCCTCGCATCTTTTCTACATCGCCCGCGAAGCCCTGCGAAACGCGCTCAAGCACGGCGGCGCCTCCCGCATACAAATCCAGTTCTCGGTCGGCCGCGCCCTGGCCGCGCTTAGTGTCACCGACAACGGTCGCGGTATTCCGGACGACAAGGCCGCAGGCGGCGGCGCATCGCCGCGCGAAAGCGGCATGGGGCTCCACATCATGGCCCAGCGCACGGAGCTGATCGGGGGAAAACTGCACGTGGGCGAGAGCCCCTCGGGCGGCACGCGCGTCGACTGTCGCGTGCCGCTGGCGGCCGCCGCATGAACGCTCGCTCGCTATGAACGATTCGCCCACCCGCGTCTACATCGTCGACGACCACCCGCTGGTGCGCGAGTGGCTGGCCAATTTGTTGCGCCAGACGGAGGACCTCGTCGTCTGCGGTCACGCGGCCGGGGCCAAGGAGGGTCTGGCCGGCATGAAATCCGCCGCGCCCGACGTGGCTATCGTCGATCTCTCGCTTCAGGATTCCTCCGGCTTCGATCTGCTGAAGGACCTCGGTGAACAGCTCCCCTTGGTGCGAGCCGTCGTGCTCTCGATGCACGAGGAGATGACCTATGTGGAGCGGGCTTTCCGCGCCGGCGCCAAGGGCTACGTCACCAAGCGCGAGGCGACGGAGCAGATCATCGAGGCGGTGCGCGAGGCGGCCGTCGGCCGCGTTTACGCCAGCCGCCCCATCCTCGGACGCCTGGCGGAGCGCATGGTCGGTCGTCCGCTGGCCGGATCGGTCGAAGAGCTGAGCGATCGCGAACTGGAGGTGTTTGGCCGCATCGGCCGGGGCCAGAGCACGCGGCGCATCGCGGATGAATTGAGCGTGAGCATAAAAACCGTCCAAGCCTACTGCGCGCGCATCAAGGAGAAGCTGGGCTACGCGGATGGCGTGGAGCTCATGCGCGACGCCGTCCGCTGGGTGGATCGTCGTGATCGCTTCCGGTAAGGCGAAACCCTACACGCCTTTTCTACCCATCCCGACATACGTCGGGATTTTTTTTTGCTAATCTGGACAAACTGGGGCGCGAATTTGCCACGACGGGAAACATTCTACGGTGAAAAGCGTCACATTCCTCCACGCATGCTCACCGAACATCTTGTCTACGAACGAGCCGAAGCGGCGAGCCGCCTTGACGAGGCGTTTTTGGTCACCGCGGTGGCGCATGATCGTTCGCGAAGCCTGATCGTGCGGGAGAGTCACGTGTTCTTCCCGGGCCGGGAGGTGCACCGCCACGAGATTGTTTTCCAGGCCGCCTCGATTGCTCCGGATATGGAAGCGGTCGTCCGGCAGGCGCGGGATCATACGCGAAAACTGGGGCTTTTCTCTGATGCAAACCACTCTTGGTCAGGTCGTTGGTTTCCTGCTCAGGGCGTTGCTACGGTCGAGTTGAGCCGCGTCGAAGAGTGCCCGTTTCACGAATATCTGCTGGCCGGCAAGTTTCGGGATGAACTGTGGGAGATCCAGGATTGGACCACCTCGCGCGCCCTGCGCGCCACCTTGGCGCGGGTGACCTCCTATCGCTTTGACGTCGCCGAGGCTGCTTTGCTCGCCCGGATTTTTAACGGCTCTGTCCCCATCGCGCTGTCCGAGGGGTGAGAGGCCGAAGCGGCCGCCCATGGCCGACTGTCGGCCTACGTCGGGACGAGCGGAGCGAACAAAGCTCGCGGCCTTCGTTTGAATAAACTCTTACCGCCGCGGCGGTGAGTTGAAATCGGCTTGAGCGTGCGCGCTCGCCGCGTGGCGGGCGTGATGGGGTATGACGCGTGCTTGAGCGGCTTCAGGCGTTACCGGCCGACGCTGCGTGCGATCGTTCCGGTCCTTGCCTCTTTCCACTCACCGTGGGCATCGCGTGAAATTCCGCCATATATCGATTCTTCTGGGCCTCGTCGTCGCGACGGGTGCCGCCGTCTTTTGGTGGCCCAAGGCCGGGGCCGCCGCTTCCGCCAAGCCGGCAAAGACGGCGGACGCCAAGAAACCCGCCGCTCCTCCGCTCGCGGTCAGCGGCGTCAAACTGGCCTACGTGCCCTTCGCCGAAACCATCACGGCCAGCGGCACCCTCCGCGCCGAGGAAAGCATCGAGCTGCAATCCGAACTCAACGGCAAGGTCGTGGCCTTGAACTTCAAGGAGGGGCAGCCCGTGCGGCAGGGCGAGGTCCTGGTGAAGATCGACGACTCCTCGCAGCAGGCGAGCCTGCGCCGCGCCATCGCCCGGCGCGATCTCGCGCTTCTGCGCGAGCAACGCCTGGCCCGGCTCGTCGCGGAGGGCGGCGTCAGCCAGTTGCAGGTCGACGAGGCCAAGGGCGATCTTGCCGTCATCGAAGCGGAGATCGACGTCATCCGCGCCGAGCTCGCCAAGACCGAGATACGCGCGCCCTTCGACGGCGTGGCGGGCATTCGTTTCGTGAGCCTCGGGGCCTACGTCAATCCCGCCACCCGCATCGCCACCCTGCAGAACCTTCACACCCTCAAGGTCGATTTTTCCATTCCCGAGCGTTACGCGCCCTTCGTGAAACCCGGCGCGCCCGTCAGCTTCACCGTCGCCGGAAGTCCGGTCACCTACGAGGCCGTCGTCACCGCCGTCGAGCCCCGCATCGAGGTGTCCACTCGCACGGTTCTGCTTCGCGCGGTCTGCGAAAATTCCGGCCTGAGTCTCATTCCCGGGCTGTTCGCGCGCATCGAGTTCGCCATCACCCAGGCGCAGGACGCGCTCCTCGTGCCCGCCATCGCCGTGGTGGCCGGTCTGGAGGAACGCTTCGTCTTCGTCGCCCGCGACGACAAGGCCGTGCGCGTGCGCGTGCGCACCGGCGCGCGCACCACCACCCGCGTCCAGATACTCGAGGGCCTCCATCCCGGGGACGTTGTTCTCGTCTCCGGCGTGCAACAACTGCGCGCCGGGCTGCCCGTCAAAGTCACCCTGGCCGGCTCCTGATCCACCGTGTCTCTCGCCTCCGTCTGCATTCGCCGCCCTGTGCTGGCCCTCGTGATGTCGCTCACGATCATGATCCTGGGCGGCCTCGGCGCCTTCCGGCTCGGCGTCCGCGAATATCCGGCGGTCGATCCGCCCACCGTCTCCATCGTCACCACCTACCCGGGCGCCGGCGCGGAAATCATCGAATCGCAGATCACCGAGCCCATCGAGGCCGCGGTCAACGCCGTCGCCGGCATCCGCTCCATCACCTCCACCAGTCGCGAGGGCGCCAGCCAGGTCGTGGTCGAGTTCGATCTTGGTGCCGACCTCGAAACCGCGGCCAACGACGTGCGCGACAAGCTCGGCCAGGCCGTCCGCAATCTGCCTGCCGACGCCAATCCGCCGGTGGTGGAGAAGGCCGACTCCGACGCCTCCCCGTTTTTCGGCATCGTCGTCTCTAGCCCCACCCGGGACCTGATGCCGCTCACCGCCTACGCCGACACGTTGCGCGAGCGCCTCCAGACCGTGCCCGGGGTCAGCAACATCCGGCTCGCGGGCGAAAAGCGCTACTCCATGCGCCTGTGGCTCGATCCCTCCCGCCTGGCCGCCTACGGCCTGACCGCGCTCGACGTTCGCCAGGCCTTGCAGCGCGAAAACATCGAGCTGCCCTCCGGCCGCATCGAGGGCGGCCAGGTTGAGCTCACCGTGCGCACCCTCAGCCGCCTCACCGAGGTCGAGGAGTTCAACCGCATCATCCTCAAGCGCAGCGGCGACCAGATCGTCCGCCTGGCCGACGTCGGCCACGCCGAGCTCGGCCCCGAGAATCCGCGCTCGAGCCTGAAGGTGGACGGGCGCGCCATGGTCGGTCTCTATATCAGCCCCCAGCCCGGGGCCAATCAGATCGACATCGCCGACGAGCTTCGCCTCCGCCTTGACCGCATGATCGCGGAGAAACCCTCCGACATCGAGCTGGCGCTGGCCTACGACAACACCACCTACGTTCGGCGCGCCATCCTCGAGGTGGCCGAGACCCTGCTGATCGCCTTCGGCCTGGTCGTCGTGGTCATCTTTCTCTTCCTGCGCGACTGGCGCAGCACGCTCATCCCGATGCTCGCCATCCCCGTGTCCATCATCGGCACGTTCTTCATCATGGATGCGGCGGGCTTCTCCATCAACGTGCTCACCCTGCTCGGCCTCGTCCTCGCCATCGGTCTGGTGGTGGACGACGCCATCGTGGTGCTGGAAAACATCTACGCCAAGATCGAGGCCGGCGTGCCGCCGCGGCGCGCCGGCGTGGAAGGCGCCGGCGAGATCTTCGCGGCCGTGATCGTCACCACCGTGGCGCTCGCGGCGGTTTTCCTTCCCGTGCTTTTTCTCGGCGGCCTTACCGGGAAGCTTTTTCGCGAGTTCGGCGTCGTCATCGCCGGATCGGTCCTGATCTCCGCCTTCGTGGCCCTTTCGCTCACGCCCATGCTTTGCGTGCGCCTGCTCCGGCCCCACGCCCACGAAAACGCGTTCTACCTGCGCACCGAGCCCTTCTACCGCGCGCTTGGCTCGGCCTACGGGCGCTCCCTCGGCGGCTTCCTGCGCCGCCGCTGGGCCGCCCCCTTCGTCCTCGCCGCGGCGGTGGCGCTGATCGTCGTCTTTTTCCGCGCCCTGCCGCGCGAGCTGTCTCCGCTCGAGGATCGCGGCCGCGTATGGGCCCGGGCCACCGCGCCTGAGGGCGCGTCCTTCGACTACATGCAGGCCTACGTGGACGACCTCGCCCGCCTCGTCGAGGAGGAGGTGGGCGACGAGATGGTTCTCGCCATGGCCCAAACCCCGGGAGGCAGCTCGGGAGGGGCCGGCGTGGTCAACACTGGCTTCGTGCGCGTGTTCCTGAAGGACCGCGACGAGCGCGCGCGCTCCCAGCAGGAGATCGCCGCCGCCTTGCAGCGCGCCACGCGCTCGCTCACCGGCGCGCGCGTCGTCCTGGCCCAGGAACCCACCATCGGCGAGCGCCGCGGCGCGGGTTTTTCCGCGCAGCTCGTCATCCAGGCCTCTACGCTCGCGCAGTTGGAGGAGGTGCTCGACCGCTTCCTGGAGCGGGCGCGCCAGAATCCGGTGTTCACGTTTGTCGACGCGGACCTGAAGTTCAACCGACCCGAGGTGAGGGTCGAGATCCAGCGCGACAAGGCCCAGGCCATGGGCGTCTCCGCCGCCGACATCGCCGCGACGCTCCAGGCCGGGCTCAGCGGTCAGCGCTTCGGCTACTTCATTCTGGATGGTAAACAATACGACGTCATCGGCCAGCTCTTGCGCGAGGACCGCGCGAAGACCGCCGACCTGGCCTCGATCCAGGTGAAAACCTCGGGCGGCGAGCTCGTGGCGCTGGACAACCTCGTCCGTCTGGTCGAGACCAGCGGACCTCCGCAGCTGTATCGCTACAACCGTTACAGCGCCGCCACCATCTCGGGCACGCTCGCCCAGGGGCGCACGCTGGGCGACGGCGTGGCGGCGCTCCGGGCGGTGGCCGACGAGGTGCTCGACGAGCGCTTCACCACCAGTCTCACCGGCGCCTCGCGCGATTTCGAGGACAGCTCCGCCAGTCTCGGCTTCGTCTTCCTGCTGGCCCTGGTGCTTATCTATCTTGTTCTCGCGGCCCAGTTCGAAAGCTTCCGCGATCCCCTGACCATTTTGCTCACGGTGCCTCTCGCGCTCGCCGGGGCGCTCGCGACCCTGTGGATGTTCTCCCAGACCCTGAATATTTTCTCCCAGATCGGACTCATCATGCTGATCGGCCTCGTGACCAAGAACGGCATCCTGCTGGTCGAGTTCGCCGCGCAGCGTCGCGCCGCCGGCCTGGGCCCGCTCGCCGCCATCACGGAGGCCGCCGCGGCGCGGTTTCGGCCCATATTGATGACCTCGGCCTGCACCATCCTCGGCGTCTTGCCCATCGCGCTGGCCCTCGGCGCGGGCGCCGAAAGCCGCGTCTCCATGGGCATGGGCGTGATCGGCGGCCTCATCGTCGGCACCGCGCTCACTCTCTACGTCATCCCTGCCTTTTACGTGATGCTGGCCTCCGGAAAGTCCGGCGTCGCGGCGCAATCCGAGGCCGGTGCCCCGCCGGAGACGCGGCCGGGGCTTCAGGGATAAAGCGGGGTGGCGGTCCAGCCTGCGCTGGCGCGGCGGTGCACGATTCGCTCGTGCAGCCGGTAGGGCTTTTCCTCCCAAAACTCGACCGAGGTCGGTGCGAGGCGAAAGCCGCTCCAGTGCGGCGGACGCGGGACCGAGGCGGCGAAGCGGAGCGTGAACTCGGCCACGCGCCTGGGGAGGGCGAGGGCGGAGGGGAGCGGGCGCGATTGCTCGGAGGCCCAGGCCCCGACGCGGCTGAGGTAGGGGCGCGAGGCGAAGTAGGCGTCGGCCTCTGCGTCGGTCACGGCTGTAACCGTTCCATGGATACGAACCTGGCGACCGGGCGGGTTCCAGTAAAAGCAAAGCTCGGCTTCGGGACGGGCGCGGAGGGCGGCGGCCTTCGGGCTTTCTAGGTTGGTGTAGAAGACGAAGCCGTGCTCGTCGGCGTGCTTGAGCAGGACCATGCGCACGGAGGGCGCGCCGTCGGGCGAGACGGTGGCGAGGGCCATCGCGGAGGGTTCGGGTAGTTTGCGCGCGCGCGCGTCGGCCAGCCAATCGAGGAAGCGGGGCAGGGGATCGTGGGAACCGGGCGCGGAGGCGGACTCGGACATGCGCGGACAGCGTAGCGCGCGGGCGAGGCGCGGGCTGCGCGGGGATTGGCGAAGACTGGGCGCATGAAAAAGGCCCGGGCTTGCGGGCCCGGGCCTGAAGCGGGTGCGGAGCCTGGCGGCGGCGAGGTCAGGCCACCGGGGCGTCGCCTGCCGCGGCGCTCTCGGCCGCGGCGGCCTGCTGCTCCTCGGTCTCGACTACCTTGGCGATGCTGAGGAGCTTGTCGCCTTCGGCGAGCGACAGGAGCTTAACGCCCTTGCCGCCGCGATTGACCTCGCGGATGTCGGCGACTCGGGTGCGCACGCTCTGGCCCTTGGCGGTGAGAAGCATGATCTCGTCGTCGTCCTTCACGCTGAGCGCGCCGGCGATGTTGATCGAGCCGTCCTCGGGGAGATCGATGGCCCACACGCCGCTCGCGCCGCGATTGACGAGGCGGTAGTCCTCGAAGCGGGTGCGGACGCCCAGGCCGGCCTGCGAGGCGACGAGGAACTTCGAGTTGTGGTCGACGACCTCGATGACCTCCAGGTAGTCGCTCTCGAGCTTGAAGCGCATGCCCGTGACGCCTCCGGTGGCGCGGCCGGTGTCGCGGAAGAGGATCTCGCCCGTCTCGGGGTCCTTCTCGCGGAAGCGGACGGCGAGGCCCTGATGGGATACGAGGATGATCTCGCTCTCGCCGGTGGTGAGGATGCAGCCGATGACGGTGTCGCCCTCGGAGAGGTTGATGCCGATGAGGCCGGACTCGCGGGTGGCGTTGGTGTAGTCGGCGAGGGCGGTCTTTTTGATCACGCCCTGCTTGGTCGCCATGACGAGGAAGTGGGCGCCGTCGAACTCGTGGAAGCAGAGCATGGCGGCGACCTTTTCGCCCTCGTCGAGGGCGAGGAAGGATTTGACCGACTTGCCCTTGGCGGTGCGGACGCCCTCGGGGATGTCGTAAACCTTCTTCGCGAAGCACTGGCCGTGGCTGGTGACGAAGAGGATGTAGTCGTGGGTCGAGGCGGTGAAGAGATGCTCGACGAAGTCGTCGTCGTAGGTCTCGGCGCCGATGACGCCCTTGCCGCCGCGACGCTGGGAGCGGTAGTCGGCGACGGGGGTGCGCTTGATGAAGCCGAGGTGGGAGATGGTGATGACGCAGCCCTCGTTGGGGATGACGTCCTCCATGCGGAACTCGCCGGCGGCGGCGAGGATCTGGGTTTTGCGCTGGTCGCCGTATTTGTCCTTCATGGCGAGCAGCTCGGTCTTGATGACTTCGCGCAGGCGCCAGTCGTTCTCGAGGATCTCCTTGAGGCTCGCGATGAGGTTCTGGAGCTCGAGGTATTCGGCCTCGATCTTGCCGCGCTCCAGGCCGGTGAGCTGGTAGAGGCGGAGCTCGAGGATGGCGTCGGTCTGGCGTTCGGAGAGCGGATACTTGGCCATCAACTTAGTCTTGGCCTCCTCGCGGTTCTGCGAGGCGCGGATGATTTTGACGAAGTCGTCCAGGTTATCGAGGGCGATGATGTAGCCCTCGAGAATGTGGGCGCGGTCCTCGGCCTGCCTGAGGCGGAACTTGGTGCGGCGGGTGACGACGTCGCGGCGGTGATCGATGTAGCAATCGATCAGCTCGCGGATGTTCATCTGCTTCGGGCGGCGCTTGTCGAGGGCGAGGAGCGTGACGCCGAAAGAGGACTCGAGGGCGGTCTTCTGATAGAGTTGGTTGAGGATGGGCGAGGCCTGTTCGCCGCGCTTGAGCTCGATGACGATGCGGGTCTGCTCGTCGGACTCGTCGCGCACGTCGCGGATGCCCTCGAGCTCCTTCTCGCGCACGAGCCCGGCGATGCGGATGACGAGGTTGGCGCGGTTAACGTTGTAGGGGATCTCGGTGATGACGATCTGCTCGCCGCCGCCGGACATCTCCTCGGTCATGGCCTTGCCGCGCATGCGGACGATGCCCTTGCCGGTCTGGAGATAGGAGAGAATGCCCTCGCGGCCGGAAATGGTGCCGCCGGTGGGGAAGTCGGGGCCCTGGATGAGGCCGCAGAGGTCGTCGATGGTGGTGGTGACGGGCTCGTCGAGCACCTTCACGATGGCGGCGACCAGCTCGTGCAGGTTGTGCGGCGGGATGTTGGTCGCCATGCCGACCGCGATGCCGGTGGAGCCGTTGAGCAGCAGGTTGGGCAGCGCGGCGGGCAGGACGGTGGGCTCGGTGGTCGACTCCTTGTAGTTGGGGGCGAAGTCGACGGTGTCCTCCTCGATGTCGGCGAGGAGTTCCTCGGAGAGATTGCGGAGGCGGCACTCGGTGTAGCGGTAGGCGGCGGGCGGATCGCCGTCGACCGAGCCGAAGTTGCCCTGCGGATCGATGAGCGGGTAGCGCATCACCCAGTTTTGGGCGAGGCGAACGAGGGTGTCGTAAACGGAGGAGTCGCCGTGGGGGTGGTAGTTTTTGAGGACCTCGCCGACGACGCCGGCGCACTTGTCGAAGGCGCGGTTGTGGAGGAGGCCTTCGCGGAGCATCGCGTAGAGGATGCGGCGCTGCACGGGCTTGAGGCCGTCGCGGGCGTCGGGGAGGGCGCGGGCGAC
>JAIXVY010000169.1 GCA_027482505.1 Opitutaceae bacterium
GGCGGCTTCCTCGGCTGGCTGAAGGGCATCTTCGGCGGCTCCGCCGCCGAGACGCCCGCGCCCGGCGACGAGATCACGCGCGACGGTCGTGGCCCCCGTCCGGAAGGACAGAATCGTCGTGATGGCGGTCGCCATCGCGGCGGTCGCGGTCGCGGCGGTCCTCGCCCGGACGGCCCCCGTCCGGACGGCTCCCAAGGCGGCGAGAACCGCGGCCCCCGCCCCGAAGGCGAGCAGGGCAACGGCAACCGTCGTCGCCGCCGTCGCGGCGGACGCGGCCGGGGCGGCCCCCGCACCGAAGGCGAGTCCCGTCCCTCCGGCCCGGTGGGCTGATTAACTCAGGCCAAAAGCCTTGCCAAAGCCTGCGCGCCCCCGCGCATTTTCAAGGCGTCCGCCATCCAGGCGGGCGCCTTTTTTTGGGCCCCGGCCCGCAAACACTCTACTCCCCCGCTCCCCCCTCCATGGCCGACCTTCATGTGTCAGGTGGCAAGCCGCTCTCCGGCACCATCGTTCCCTCGGGCAACAAGAACTCCGTGCTGCCGATCTTCTGCGCCACGCTGCTTACCGACGAGCCCGTCACGCTGCGCAACGTCCCCGACATCACCGACCTCAACAAGCTGGTCGCCTTTCTCACTTCGCAGGGCTCGCGCATCGACTGGGACCGCGCGTCGGGCGTCATGCGCCTGGATCACTCCGGCTTCCGCAGCACGCTGGCCAACGACGAGCTGCCCTCGGACATGCGCTCCACCGTGCTGCTCTTTCCCGCCCTGCTCCACCGCCTGCGCCGCATCACCATTCTGGCCAACGCCAAGGGCTGCTCGCTCGGCGTCCGCGAGATCGATCCCCACCTGGAAATCCTCGGCGCGCTCGGCGCCACCGTCGGTTCCGGCGATCCCCTCGTCATCGCCCTCCCGGGCGGCTTCGTCGGCGCCCGCCACTGGTGCGACTACATGTCGGTCACCGTCACGGAAAATTTCGCCATGGCCGCCGCTCTCGCCAAGGGCGAGTCCACCCTCATCAACGCCGCCAGCGAACCCCACGTGCAGGAACTCTGCGCCGCGCTCGTCTCGATGGGCGCGAAGATCGACGGGCTAGGCACCTCGATGCTCCGCATCACCGGCGTGCAAAAACTCCGCGGCGCTGACATCACCATCGGCACCGACTACCACGAGATCGTCACCTTCCTCGCGCTCGGCGCCATCACCGGCGGCGAGGTGCGCGTGACCAAGGCCTTGCCCCACCACTTCGACCTGATCGTGCGCGCCTTCGCCAAGCTCGGGGTGGTCGTCGAGCACGAGACCGACTCCGACGGCGGCTCCGTCGCCGTCGTGCGCCGCGGCCAAAAGCTGAAAATCGAGGAGCCCTACACTTCGAACCTCCTCCCCAAGATCGAGGCCGCCCCCTGGCCCTACTTCTCCGTCGACCTTCTCCCGCTCATGATCGCCCTCGCCGTCCGCTGCGAGGGCACGATCCATTTCTGGAACAAGGTTTACGAAAACGGCTTCTCCTGGATCCCAGAGCTCGCGAAGTTCGGCGCCCATGCCGTCGTCAGCGATCCGCACCGCCTCATCGTCTTCGGCAACCGACCGCTCCGCCCCGCCGTAGTGGATTCGCCCTACATCATCCGCGCAGCAGTCGCCCTAGCGATGGTCGCCGCCGCCATCCCGGGCAAATCGGTCGTCCGACACGCCGAGATCATCCAGCGCGCCCACCCCCGCTTCGTGGAAAATCTCCGCAGCCTCGGCGCCGAGATGGAGTGGAAGTAACGCAGCCATGGCAAAATCCCCGCAAAAGCCCGCCCCCGCCACGCCGCCCGCCGACGCCAAGGGCCTGAGCTATCTCGCCGCGCAGCTCGCCGCCCCCGTCTCCAACGCCGAGGCCGCGCTGCGTCCGCTCTCCTTCGACGATTTCGCCGGCCAGGCCAAGACCGTCGAGCGCCTCAAAATCATGGTCGGCGCCGCCCGCACGCGCGGCGAGGCGCTAAACCACATCCTGCTCAGCGGCCCGCCCGGCCTCGGCAAGACCACCCTCTCATTCATCCTCGGGGCGGAAATGGGCCGCAACGTCCGCATCACCTCCGGACCGGTGGTGGAAAAAGCCTCCGACCTCGCCGGCCTGCTCACCAGCCTCGAGGAGGGCGACCTGCTTTTCATCGACGAGATCCACCGCATCCCGAAGACGGTCGAGGAGTATCTCTACAGCGCGATGGAGGACTTCCGCCTCGACATCATGATCGACCAGGGCCCCAACGCCCGCTCGGTCCGCCTCTCGCTGCCGCGCTTCACCCTCGTGGGCGCCACCACCCGCGCCGGCATGCTCACCGCCCCGCTGCGCTCGCGTTTCACCCTTCAGACGCGCCTCGACTACTACGACGCCGACACGCTCGCCGGCATCGTGAAGCGCTCCTGCGGCCTGCTCGGCGTGCCGATCGAGGACGCCGGCGCGCGCGAGATCGCCACCCGCTCGCGCGGCACGCCCCGCATCGCGAACAATTTGATCAACTTCGCCCGCGACTACGCCCAGCAGCGCGGCGACGGGCGCATCACCCAGAAAGTCGCCGCCGCGGCACTAGAGCTTCTTGAGATCGACGTTCGCGGGCTCGACGAGATGGACAAACGCATCCTGCGCGTGATGGCGGAAAACTACCGCGGAGGTCCGGTCGGACTCGGCACCGTCGCCATGGCCGTCAGCGAAGAGGCCGACACGCTCGAGGAGGTCCACGAGCCCTTCCTCATCCAGGAGGGCTATCTCCAGCGCACCCCCCAGGGCCGCATGCTCACGCCCAAGGGCTACCACGCCGTCGGCCTGAAACCGCTTGGCGGCGCCGCGCAGGAGACCCTGCTGTAACCCCTGCGGGCCGCCCCGCGCGAGCCGTCATCCGAGCTCTATCTCCGCGACCACCGGCCGGTGGTCGCTCAGCCAGGAGCGAACGATCTCGCAGCGCGCCACGCGCACCTCGGCCGGCACGAGCACAAAGTCGAGCAGGCGCGTCGGCAGCGGCGAGGGAAAGGTCCGGCCGCTTTGCGGGTGCAGCCCGTAGCCGCCGAAATACTCGAGCTCCGCGAGCAGGCCGGCGGTGGCGTCGCTCGCCTTGCCCGAGGTGTTGAAGTCCCCGCACACCACCGGCGGCACGCTCCAGTAGGGAGCGCGCGCATTGTGGCGCTGCGCGAGGTAGCGAAAGACATGGCCGATCTGCTCCATCCGGGCGCGACGGGACCGGTAGTGCAGGTGCAGATTGATCAAGGGCACGCGCCGACCGCCGACCGTGATCTCGGCGAACAAAAAGCCCTTCTCCCCGACGGTGCGCCGACCGAAGGTCACCGCCTCGCCCTCCTCCAAGGGATGCCGGGATAGAAAGGCGTTGCCGTAGCACAGCTTGAAAAGTCCGCCGCGTCGCGTCGTTACCCCGTGCAGCGCGTGCGCGTAGCCCGCGTGGGCGCGCAAATACTCGAGATGGTCGAAATTGCCCGCCCAGCTCGATTCCTGGTCGATCTCCTGCAAGGCCACCACGTCGGCGTCGAGCTTGGTCAGCAGGGCGGCGATACGCCGCAGATGAGCCTGCATCGAACGCCTGGTCTGCAAGCCCTGGATGGGACGCAGCCCGCGCCCGTGCGCGATGTTCCAGGTGGCGATTCGCAGGGACGTCATGAAGGCCAAAGAACTTGGCGGCGCGAAGCCTCGGGGCAATCGCGGTTCGCCGACAGGAAAGCCGCGGCGGCGCTCAGTGGCGCAAGGTCGGACCGTCGACCCACGCCGCCGGCACGGTCGTGGTCATGGGCAGATCCGGCGCGCCGCATTCGTTGCGCAACACCTGGCCGATCAGCAACTCCATGCCGCGTTCGCCGAGCAGGCGCGGCTGAAGGTCGAGCCCGGCGCAGGGCGAGGTGCTGTTGAGGACGTTGAGACAGCAGAACCCGTGGGTTTCGGGAATCTTCGCCCCCGCCTCCTCCATCCAGATTTTCACCTCGGGACCGTGGGCGAGGACCACATCGCACTTCACCGCCTTGAACCAGAGAGTGAAGTCCCGCTGGTTGGGATCGCTCATGATCAGCGGCGGCAGGCGCGTCATGCCGTCATGGTGCGTCTGGTAAGTGTGGTAGGCCGCCTGCCAGCGATACAGCAGACGCGCGTCATGCGCTTCAGACAGCACGAGTCCGGGCCGGCGGTAACCCAGGGTGTTCAGGCGGTCCAAAACCATGAGCATCGCGCGATAATGATCGGGACAGACCGAGTGCAGCCCGGGACGCTCGATCACATAGTCCGAGTAGATGCCGGCGAAATGCGTCCAATCCAAACGCGTCAAATCCGGGTTGGAGCCCACCGGAAGCAGGAATATGCCGCCAATGCCTCTCGATTGCAGTATCTTATCGAGACGTTCCAAGGAAATGCCGGCCTTGCCCACGGTGAAGGCGTCGGCCTTGAAGCCGAGCTCTTCGGCGCGCCTGGTCGCCCCCTTGGTCAACTCCCGATGATAGCGCATCGGCCCCGCGGGACGATCGTCGGGCCCATCCATGTCGAGCACCGCCAAGACGCCGCGAAACGTGCCCGCCCGTGATCGCCGCATTTCAGACATCAAGGCACCTGCCAGCGGGTTGCGACGGTAACCCAGTTCGCGCGCGACCTTTAAAACCTTGGCGCGCGTCGCCGGCTTCACCCGCGGACTCCCTCTCAGCGCCTCAGAAACCGTGGTGTGCGACAAACCAAGCTGTTGAGCGAGTTGACGTAGGGATGGGGTGGGCATGACACGTGGCTCTGACTGTCAGATCTGTGGTGCGTCGCTCCTATGGACAAGCGGATTATCGCTTTCCTTACCCCATCAGCTCCGTCTTTTCTCTTTTTTTCCCATGTCCTCTTCCCCCGCCCCTCGCATTCCCCGCGTAGCTCTGATCGGAGTATCGGGATACGGAGGCATCTACTTGCAATTGGTCCGCGAAGCGTTGGCCAAAAACGCCATCGAACTTGTTGCGGCGGTGATTATCAACCGGGATCACGTGCCCGGCATCGTGTCGGAACTGCGCGAAGGCGGGACCATGATCTACGCCACGGCCGAGGAGTTTTTCGCCAAGGAATCGGGCAAGATTGATCTTTGTTTGATCCCCGTAGGCATCCAGTGGCACGCCCGTCTCACCGTATCCGCCCTGCGGGCCGGCATGAATGTGCTGGTCGAAAAGCCCCTCGCGGGCTCGTTGGAAGACGTGGCTGCCATTCGCAAGGCGGAGGCCGCCTGCAATCGCTGGGTCGCGGTCGGTTTCCAGGATCTCTACGCGCTGGAGGCCCGCTGGCTAAAGACGCAGTTGCGAGCCGGCATCATCGGCCGGGTGGACGAGGTTCGCATGATCGGGCTGTGGCCCCGCGCCCGCTCCTATTTCGCCCGCAACCACTGGGCCGGCCGCGAGGCCGCCGATGGCGCCGCCGTGCTCGACTCGCCGCTCAACAACGCCTTCGCGCACTTCGTCAATCTCTGCCTCTTTTTCGCCGGTCCCGCCCAGGATGAGTCCGCGCGTTTCTTCGTCGAATCGGCCGAGCTCTACCGAGCCCACGAGATCGACATGTTCGACACCGCCGTGGTCCGCGGAGCCGCGGCCTCGGGCACCCGCTTTTGGTTCGGCGTCAGCCACTCCACCGCCCAAACCCGCCAGCCCGAGATATCGATCCGCGGCTCCGCCGGCCGCGCCGAATGGTGGCACGAGCAGCGTTGCGTCGTTCTGGACACCGACGGTCGCCGCCAGGTCTTCCCCCTGCCGTCCACGGAAGAGTCGCGCCAGTTGATGTTCAACGCGGTCCTCGCACGCCTCAACGATCCCGCCTCCTTCATCTGCACCACCGGCATAGCCGAGGAGCACACCCGCGTGGTCGAGTCCGTGCACCGCGTGGGCCACGTCCAGCCCTTCCCCTCGAGCGTGGTGGACTGGACCGCGGACAACTCCACCCAGTCGGAGATACCTTGCGTCCAAGGCCTGGCCGAAAGCCTGGGCCGGGCCTACGCCTCGGGCTCGCCCCTCGCCTACGCTCCGCCCGCCCAGGCGAATCTAGCCGCCACTTCGTGATCGCCCCGCGCGCCGGCCCTCCCGGCGCGCGTCTTGTTTTTGGGCGCGTCTTCCGCGTCGTCGCGCCCCTCGGCGTCCGAGATTTGCACGCCGCCTTTCGTTTCCCTCCGTTTCGGTTCACCTCCCCATGCCCCAGACCCGCCGACACTTCGTTCGCAGCGGCGCCCTCGCCGCCGCTTCGCTGCCCCTCGTCTCCCTGCTTCGCGCGCAAACCGCGCCCGCCCCGGCCGCTGCGGCGGCGTCCGCGCCCGCCGTGCCCGGCCGCGCCACGCTCGGCTGGCTGGAAGGTTCGCCCGCCGAACAGCCAGGCTGCGCCTTTGGCGTGCCTTGGCCGCGAGGCACCGTCCGCGCCGGCTCTCCCTTCGCCTTGACCACGCCCGACGGCCGCGGCGTCCCGGTTCAATCCTGGCCCTTGGACACCTGGCCGGACGGCTCGCTGAAGTGGTCGGGACACGCCATCGCCGCGGGCGCAGGGCGCGCCGACTCGCTCACGCTCGTCCCCGGCAAAACGCCCGCCGCGCCGGAAGCGGCGGTGTCGGTTCGGGAAACCGAAACCGCGATCGAAGTGGATACCGGCGTGATTACCTGTGTCGTGCCC
>JAIXVY010000532.1 GCA_027482505.1 Opitutaceae bacterium
AAACTCCTCCTCCTGCGTCCGCTCGTCGTCGACGAGTCCGACCCCGCGCGCCTCCGCCCCGGCAGCAACACCCTTGTCGCCGTGGACGCCCTGGGCGCAGGCCGCGACGAGATCGTGCTCTTTTGCCAAGGCAGCTCCGCCCGCGCTGCCGAGGGCATGAAAACCCTCCCGATCGACGCCGCTGTCATCGGCATCGTCGACAGCGTCGACGTCCTCAACCGCCGCATCCACCCGCCTGCGTAATGAATCCTCCGCCCAAGGTGGAGCGCGTTGTCCCCAACGCGCTGCTTCGAGACCGCTCCGCCGCAACGCGTTGAGGATAACGCGTTCCACCTAAATCGCCGTCCGCCCGCCATGTCCCCCTCTCTCCAAATCGACGAGACCACCCTCCGCTCCATCGTGGACCAGGTTGTGCGCAACATCGCCGGCGCCTCCGCCGCCGCGCCGGCCGCCTGCGCCGCGCCCGCCGTCGTGGCCCCGCGCCGCGAGGGCCGCTTCGGCGTCTTCACCGACGTCGCCGCCGCCTGCGCCGCTGCCAACCAGGCCTTCCGCCAGCTCCAGCCCTTCGGGATCGAGGGCCGCGTGAAGGTCATCGAGATAGTCAAAACCCTTGCGGAAAAAAACGCCGTCGAGTGGGGCCGCATCGAGTTCGAGGAGACCAAGATCGGCCGCCTCGCCCACAAAGTGGAGAAGCTCCAGATCGTTAAACTCGTTCCCGGCGTCGAGTGGCTGCGCCCCTACGCGCTCTCCGGCGACCACGGCATCACCCTCGAAGAGCACACCCCATTCGGCGTCATCGGCGCCATCACGCCGGTCACGCACTCCGTCCCCACCATCTGCGGCAACATCGTCTCGATGGTCGCGGCCGGAAACGCCGTCGTCTTCAACCCGCACCCGGGCGGCGCCAAGTGCGCCGCGATGGCCGTCCGCGCGATCAACGAGGCCATCCACGCCTCCATCGGCATCGAGCATCTCGTCTGCGTCATCGCCGAGCCCACGCTCGACACCTTCAACGCCCTCTGCGCCGCCGAGGCCGTGCGCGTGCTCTGCGTCACCGGCGGTCCCGGCGTCGTCAACGCCGCCATGAAGTCCGGCAAGCGCGCCATCTGCGCCGGCCCCGGCAATCCGCCCGTCGTTGTCGACGGCACCGGCAACCTCTCCAAGGCCGCGGCCGACGTCATCAAGGGTGCCAGTTACGACAACAACCTCCTCTGCGTCGGCGAAAAGCAGGTCTTCGTCCTCGAGTCCTGCGCCGAGCGTTTCCTCAACGAGCTCGCCCGCGCCGGCGCCGCCAAGCTCACCTCCGCCCAGCTCGAGCGTCTCACCGCCGTCGCCTTCACCAACTCGAAGGACGCCGGCGGCTGCTCGCACCCCGTGCTCAACCGCAAGCTCGTCGGCGCCGACGCCTCCGTCCTCGCCCAGCACGCCGGCGCGACCGTCTCCGCCGACTGCCCGATGCTCTTCGCCGAGACCGACGCCGATCACCCCTTCGTCATGGAGGAGCAGATGATGCCCATGATCCCGGTCGTGCGCGTCAAAACCTTCAGCGACGCCGTCGCCGCCGCGCTCAAGAGCGAGCACGGCTACAAGCACTCCGCCATCCTCCACTCGCTCAACGTCGAGCACATGTCGCAGATGGCCCGCGCCCTCGACACCACGCTCTTCGTCAAGAACGGCGCCTCCGTCGCCGGCCTCGGCCTGGGCGGCGAGGGCTACCTCAACTACTCCATCGCCACCACCACCGGCGAAGGCATCGCCACCCCGCTCACCTTCACCCGGACCCGCCGCTGCGTGATGGTCGAAAACCTCCGCATTTACTGAGCCGTCGCGCCTCCTCCCCGCCATGCAACTCGCTCGTATCGACGGCACCATTACGAGCACCGCCTGCCACCCGAGCATGCGGAAGGGGCGCACCGTCATCTGCCAGCCGCTCGACCTTGAGGGCCGCCCCGACGGCGCGCCCGTCCTCGCCCTCGACCAGCTCGGGGCCGGGCTGCACCAGATGGTGATGATCAGCACCGACGGCTCCGAGACCCGCACACTCGTTGGCGACGAGCGTTCGCCGCTCCGCAACTACATCCAGGCCATCGTGGATGAGCGAGGAGCCGGGAGCTGGGAGCGGGGAGTCAATCCTCCGGCATCCGTCCCGACTCCGACCTCTGGCTCCAAGCCCCTTGTTCCACGCTCCTAGCTCCTCCCCATGCGACTCGGCACCGTCATCGGCAAGGTCACCCTCGGCATCTCGGACTCCGCCCTCAAAGGCGGCCGCTTCCTTCTCGTGCAGCCGCTCTCGCGCGAGCAGTTCGCCGGCGCGCCCCTGCTGCCGCTCGCCAAGGGCGCCACGGTCGTCGTCTACGACGGCGTGGGCGCGGGCGAAGGCCAGATCGTCGGCTTCAGCGAAGGCGCCGAGGCCGCGGTCCCTTTCCCCGTCGCCACGCCAATCGACGCCTACGCGTCCTGTCTCATCGATCAGATCCACTACAGCCCGCCCTGAGCAGGGAGCGAGGAGCAAGGAGCGGGGGGCCAAGCTTCCGATCCGCTTCTCGCCACCGCTCGCACTCCTTCTCTCGAACTAAACCCAGCCCCTCGGCTCCTCGCTCCAAGCTCCCAGCCCCCTGCTCACCATGCGCACCGTTCTCACGGCCCAAGACATCGAAAAAATGCTTCGCAACAACGAAGCCGTGCCGGCCGACGCCATTCTCACACCCGGCGCTCGCGACGCCCTGCGCGGTCGCGCCTCGCTGCTCTCCAATCGCCCCGCGTCCGTCGCCTCGTCCGCGAAGAAATCCGCCGAGCCCATCGTGCCCGACTACGAGTTCAAGTGGATGCCCGGCAAGGACCCGAAGACGCCGGCCGAGATCGCCGCCTTCTTCAGCTCGCCCGAGATCCAGGTGCTAAAAGAGCGCATGTGCGACATCGGTCGCCGCATGTGGTCGAAGGACTACACCGACGGCAACGGCGGCAACCTCACCATCCGCGTCGGCGACAACCTCGTGCTCTGCACGCCCACGCTGATCTCGAAGGGCTTCATGACGCCCGACGACATCGCGCTGATCGACCTCGACGGCAAGCAGCTCGCCGGCTCGCGCAAGCGCACCAGCGAGGCCATGACCCACATCGGCATCATGAAACGCCAGCCGATGTGCAAGGCCTGCTGCCACGCCCACCCGCCGCACGCCACCGCCTTCGCGGTCGCCAAGGTGCAGCCGCCCACCTGTCTCATCCCCGAGGCCGACATCTTCCTCGGCAAGATCGCCATCGCGCCCTACCAGACCCCCGGCTCGCAGGAAAACGCCGACACCGTCGGCGAGGTCGGCAAGGACAACCAGTGCGTTCTCATGGCGAACCACGGCGTCATCACCTGGGGCAAGGACATCGAGGACGCGTATTGGAAAATGGAAAACGCGGACGCCTACTGCAAAACCATCTGGGTCGCCTCGCAGCTCGGCCAGGACCTCGGCGAAGGCGTGGGCGGCGCAAAGGCGAAGGAGTTCGTCCGCATCCGCAAGCTCCTCGGCATGCCCGACAATCGCGACGGTCTCAAGGAGTGCGAACTGTGCGACAACAGCGATTTTCGCCCCGGCGTGGCCTGCGCCGCGCCGAAACCCGCCGACGATTCCGGCCCGGCCGCCGACCCGCAGGTCGAGGCCCTCGTCGCCACCCTCACCGAGCAGATCCTCAAACAACTGAAAGTCTGAGTTTTTTAGACACGGAGAACACAGAGCTCGGACACAGAGGTTACGGAGTAAGGAGAGAAGAAGCGAACAAACCAAAGGGCCTCTTATTGTTCTCCCTCTGTGAACTCGGTGTCCGCGCTCCGTGCCCTCTGTGTCCAAAGATAACGCCTCACTTCCAATAAAATGAAAGTCACCATCATCGGCGGCGGCGGCCGCGTCGGTTCCAACGCCGCCTTCGCGCTCCAGTGCGGCGCGGTCGTATCGGAGATTCAAATACTCGATGCCAACGCCGACCTCGCCGAGGGCGAGGCGCTCGACCTGCTCCACGGCAGCGCGGCGCTCGGCGGCCAGCGCATCTACGCCGGCGACTACGCCCGCGCGAAGGACAGCGACGTCTTCGTCATCACCGCCGGCCTGCGCCGCAAGCCCGACGAGTCGCGTCTCGACCTCATCAACCGCAACGTCGCGCTTTTCCTGCAGATCCTCGCCGGCATCCAGCAGGCCGGTTACCGCAAGGACGCGCTCGTCTTCGTCGTCTCCAACCCGGTCGACATCCTCACCCAGCTCGCGCAGGCCAAGCTCGGCCTGCCCTGGCAGCAGGTGATCGGTCTCGGCACCATGCTCGACACCGCGCGCTTCCGTTCGCTGATCGCGCAGGAGCTCAAGCTCGCGCCGACGCAGGTCTCCGCGCTGATCCTCGGCGAACACGGCGACACGATGATCCCGGTCTGGTCCTCCGCCGCCTACGCCGGCTTGCCGCTCGCGAAGGTCGCGGGCTGCACCGCGAATTTCCAGAACCAGATTTTCGAACGCACCAAGGGCAGCGGCGCCGAGGTGATCCGCCGCAAGGGCGGCGCCGGCTGGGCCGTCGGCCTCACCATTGCCGAGGTCGTTCACGCCATCGCCCTCAACAAGCGCACGGTCTTGCCCGTCTCCACGCTCCAGCAAGGCGCCTACGGCCTGCGCAACGTCTCGATCAGCGTGCCGACCGTGATCGGCCGCGCGGGCGCGCTCGCGCACATCGAGGTCGAGCTCTGGCCGAAGGAGTTGTCCGGCCTGCAGTCCTCCGCCCGCGCGCTTCAGGAGACCTACGCGAAGGTGGCGAAAGCGTGAGTCGATGTTCGGAAGAGCGTGTTGGAGACAACACGCTCCACCGGTGGAACGCGTTGTCCCAACGCGTTCGACGGCGCAGCCGCCTGTTTCGTCTCGGCCGTGCAGAAGCGCATTGGGACAATGCGCTCCACCTTGACGCAGGCATGCGCGCTCAGAGGCTTGGGGCTGTGGATCAACTCCAGCGTCAGTTTCCCGGTCGTTTGCACCATGCCGTGCCGGGCTGGGTGAAAGCGGGCGCCGTGTTCCACATCCGAATTCGCGCCGACCGCGAGCAGGCCGTCCCGCTGACGGATGCGAAGCTGGCTCCACTTCTGCTCCACGCGGCGCGCCATTACCACGAAACAGGCCGCTGGTGGTGCCGACTTGTCGTGCTCATGCCGGATCATTTGCACGCTCTGCTTTCATTTCCGAAGCAGGAGGGAATGTCGAAAACGATGCGCGACTGGAAACGCGCGGCGGCGCGTCTGCACGGAGTGAAGTGGCAGAGCAACTTCTTCGACCATCGCATGCGCTCGGAGAAAGAGGTCGACGAGGCGTGGATGTATTTCGGCAACAATCCGGTGGTGAAGGGACTCGTGGCCAAGGCCTAGGATTGGCCGTGGCGATGGAGTCCGTTCGAGCCAGGGGAAGCGCGTTAGGGACAACGCGCTCCACCGGTGGAACGCGTTATCCCAACGCGTTCGACGACGGAGCCGCCCTGCCGAGCGGATTCCGTCAGAGGCTTACTTCTTCAGCGCGGCGTTCCACTTCGCGAGATTGGCGGCCTGGGCGGCGAAGAGAGCGTCGGTGGAGTCGAGAATCTCGATCTTCTCGATCTTGTCGCCCTTCCCGGCGGGATCGAACTTTCCGCCCCGCTCGCCGGTGTTCAGCTTGCCTAGGATATTGTTCACCACGTCCTGGCCCTTGGTGACCTCGCCGAAGACGGAGTGGCGGTTATCTAGGAAGGGCGTAGGTGCCATGGTGATGAAGAATTGCGACCCGTTGGTGCCCGGGCCGGCATTGGCCATGGAAAAAATGCCAGGTTTGCTATGCTTTAGGTCGGTGTGGAACTCGTCGGCGAACCTGTAGCCGGGACCACCGCGGCCAGACTCGGTCGGGTCGCCACCCTGAATCATGAAATTCTCGATCACTCGGTGGAAGGCGATGCCGTTGTAGTAGCCGTGCTTCGCGAGATTCAGGAAATTGGCCGCGGTCATCGGCACCTTGCTCGCGAAGAGTGTGGCCTCGATGTCGCCTTTGTTGGTTTTCAACACTATGCGAATGTCGCTCACGGCTGGCTTGGTTTCCGTGGCGGGTGCGGATTCCTCGGCGCGGAGGAGGGAGCAGGCGGCAAGGCAAGCGAGGGTGGCGTAACCGGCGATGCGGCGAAGGAAAGAGAGGCGGATCATGGGTTTGGGTAGGACAGGGGACAAAGACGCAGAAAAGGGGGTCTAGGTTCCACGTCGAGGTCGCAAGGCAAGATTTGCGGATTCCCATACGGCGCGCTTTTTCCACTCTTGCCCATCGACACCGTGACCGCCTCCGCCGCCAACGCTCCCGCCAAGGTCTATTCTAGCGAACCTGTCTGGAACCCGGTCCGCTGGCTGCCCACCACGGCCGACGAGGTGAAGGCGCGCGGCTGGGACTACCTCGACGTCGTTCTCGTCTCGGGCGACGCCTACGTCGACCACCCCGCCTTCGGCACCGCCGTCATCGGCCGCATGCTCGAGTCCGAGGGGCTGCGCGTGGCCATCCTGCCCCAGCCCAACTGGCGCGACGACCTGCGCGATTTCAAAAAACTCGGCGTGCCGCGCCTCTTCTTCGGCGTCACCGCAGGCTGCATGGACTCGATGGTCAATCGCTACACCGCCGCGCGCAAGCCGCGCTCCGAGGACGCCTACACGCCCGGCGGCGAGATCGGTTTCCGGCCCGACTACGCCACGACCGTCTACTGCAACATCCTCAAAAAACTCTTCCCGGAGACGCCGATCATGATCGGCGGCATCGAGGCCTCGCTGCGCCGCGTCACGCACTACGACTACTGGTCCGAGACGCTGAAGCCCTCCATCCTCGCCGAGAGCGGCGCCGATCTTCTCGTCTACGGCATGGGCGAGCTCCCGCTCCGCGAGTGTCTGCGCCTGATCAAGAAGGGTGTGCCCTTCTCCTCGCTTACCACCGTGCCCCAGACCGCCGTGCTGCTGCCGCCGGGCAAGCGCGCGCCGAAGAACGAAAACTGGGACGACCACACGCTCTACTCGCACGAGGAGTGCCTCGACGATCGCGACCTCTACGCGAAGAACTTCAAGGCGATCGAGACGGAGTCGAATCGCGTCAAAGCCCGCCGCCTCCTTCAGCCGACCGGCGAGCGTCTGCTCGTCGTCAACCCGCCCTTCCCGACTATGACGGAGGAGCAGATCGACGCCTCCTTCGACCTGCCCTACACGCGCCTCCCGCATCCGAAGTATCGCAAGCGCGGCCCCATCCCGGCCTACGAGATGATCAAGCACTCGATCAACATGCACCGCGGGTGCTTCGGCGGGTGCAGCTTCTGCACGATCTCGGCCCATCAGGGCAAATTCGTCGCCTCGCGCTCCAAAGCCTCCATCCTGCGCGAGGTCGAGTCGGTGAAACAGATGCCCGATTTCCGCGGCACGATCAGCGACCTCGGCGGGCCCTCCGCCAACATGTATAAGATGAAGGGCAAGGAGCAGTGGATCTGCGACGAGTGCGTGCGCCCCTCCTGCATCTGGCCCGACGTCTGCCGCAACCTCGACACGGACCACACCGCGCTCCTCGACATCTACAAGTCGGTCCGCGAGACCGAGGGCGTCAAACACGCCTACGTCGCGAGCGGCATCCGCTACGATCTCTTCCTCCACGACAAAGGCGCCACGCCCGAGGTGAAGGAGAGCCACGAGAAATACATCGAGGAGCTCGCCGCCCACCACGTGCCCGGCCGCATCAAGGTCGCGCCCGAGCACACCAGCGACCACGTGCTGCGCATCATGCGCAAGCCGAGCTTCAACCTCTTCTACAAGTTCAAGGAGAAGTTCGCCGCCGCCGCCGCCAAGGCCGGCAAGCCGGAGATGCCGGTCACGCCCTATTTCATCAGCTCGCACCCCGGCTCGCGTCCCGAGGACATGGCCGACCTCGCGCTGAAGACCAAGGACCTGGGCTACCGCCTCGAGGCGGTGCAGGACTTCACGCCCACGCCCATGACCGTCGCGACCGAGATCTACGCGACCGGCGTGCACCCCATCGAAAACCGACCGGTCGAGGTGGCGCGCAGCCCGGAGGAAAAGCAGGAGCAGCGCAGCTTTTTCTTCTGGTATAAGCCCGAAATGAAAAAGGCGCTTCGCGGCACGCTCGAGCGACTCGGCCTCAAGGACACCGCCCGCCGCCTGCTCGACGAGAAGCGCGAGACGCGCGACGTCACGCCCTCGCCCAAGATCAATCCCGTGAAGACGGGCGTCGGAAAACCGGGCGGCGGCTGTGGTGGCGGACGCATGACGACCGCCCCCTGCGGCATGCGCGTGCCCGAGGGAGCGCCCGGCCTGCCGCCTAAGCCGCGGCCTCCCGCGCCGCCGCTGTCCGCCGGTCCAAGACACTCGCAAGCGAACCAGGGCCGTCCGCCCGCGCCCCAAGGCTCGCGCCAAGGTGAAAAGCCGCGCGAGGCGAAGCCCCTTCCTTTCGCGAAGTTTCGCCGCAAGGGCTGATCCGGGCCGCTTCGACGAGGCGCCGGCTCGCCACCGTGGTCTGGGCGGAGCGGGGTTCGCATGCACCGAATGACTGGTGGGTGGCATTCGCCCTGCTGTTGATCGGGCATGATGTTCCTCGGGCTCATGGGCTTGCTGCTCTGGCTGGGGACGCTGCTCGGCCTGGCCGGCGGCGCGGAGGTGGCGCGCGTCGAGTGCGCTTTTCTCGAAAAAGGCGGCGCGGGAATAAGCGCGCCCGCTTTTGCGAGCCCGGCGAAATGCGACTCCGACAAGAAGCACTTCGTGGATAATATTCCGCTGTCGGGCGCGGAGATCATCGCGACCGCCGCTCCCCGGCTTTGCGTGCTGCGGGGGAGGCTTGCGCCGTCGGCGCTGGGGTCGCCCTCGACCACGCGGGAGAGTTGGCATTTGGGACAGGGACCGCCGCGGGCCTGAGCGAGCTTCTTTTGCCGCCCCGTGTTTCCCGCGGGCGTTTGTGTTGAGACCATCCTGTCCGCCGAAACCGAAAAGGCGGCCCGCAAAAAATCAGCCCCGTCCCTTACCATGTCCTTTCTCTCCTTTCTGTCCTCTCATCGCCTCCACTCCTCTCACCGTCCTTGGATCGAGCCGCTCAACGTGCGCTTCGATATCATCGCCCACGAGCATCCCTCGGGCGAGGAAAGCGCCGGCGATCTGTCGCCTGCGTCGGCCTCGGAACTGTCCTTTGGCCTGCTGCCGGATGAGGTTTCCCGGGCGGCGGCGGACGTTCCGCCCGCCTCGTAGGGGGCCCTAGGCGTCGTGCTCGTCCGCGAGGTGCGGGTAAAACCACGCTTCGTAGGCGAGCGTCGCCAGGCCCCAGAGCAGGGCGGCGCACATCGTGACGCGTCCCGCCAGCGCGACCTGGGAGCCGATGTGGATATCCAGATGGGCCGCGCCCCAGTGGTTCAAAAGGTATTCCCAGTCGTGGCCCTCGATCTCGCGGCCCGTGCCGCCGCCCAGCAGCGGCAGCTCCAGCGCGCGCGCATCGGCGATGTAGGGCGCCACATCCAGCGCGGCGTGGCCCGCCCACCACAGGCAGACGGCCGCGCCGTAGGCGTCGCGGTTTTTTAGGTAAAAGGCGCCGGATAGAATCAGCGGAAACAAGACCTGCAGGCCGCTGCCCATGAACACGACCAGCGTTCGCGGCGCGCCGATCATCATGAAAATGGCATGGCCCGCCTCGTGAAACACGAGGTGGACGTTGTGCGTCCAGCCCCACTCCCAGGAGAGATCACGGTAGGGCGTGGCGAGGAAACGCCACGAGAACACCGCGAGACCCAGGGCGAAGAGCGCGCTCGCGATCAGGTTCCATTTCGCGCGCGGCGAGTCGGCGGGAAAGAGCAGGAGAAGCAGGCGGGCCACGGATCGAAAGCCGAGCAGGCCGAAATGCCCGCGGCGAGCGCCAAGCGGAGCGACTTGCGCGCGGGCCGGGCGCGCGCACCGTGCGGGCAGCCTCATGCAACATGGAGCGGTGAAATTCGGCTGTCCGGTCTGGGCCCACGCCCCGTGGGTCGGTCGCTTCTTCACGCACGACGCGCGGCGCGAGGATTTTTTGCCGCAATACGCCGGCGTGTTCGGCGCCGCCGAGGGCAACGCCACCTTCTACGGCCTGCCCGCGCCCGCCACGGTGGCCCGCTGGGCCGTGGAGGCTCCGGAGTCGTTTCGCTTCTGCTTCAAGTTTCCCAAGGCGATCTCGCACGAGACGCAGCTGCTCGGCCCCGGCGCGGGCGACGGGCCGCTGGCGCGCGAGTTTCTCGCCCGGCTCGCGCCGCTGGGTCCGCGGCGCGGACCCTTCATGCTCCAGCTCCATTCCAGCTTCGGTCCCTCGAGGCTGGGCGTTTTGCGCGAGTGGCTCGCGCGCTTCGCCGCCGCGGGCGGCGAGGCGCCGGCGGTCGCCGTCGAGGTGCGGCACGCGGAATTTTTCGCGGGCGGCGCGGCCGAGGACGACCTGCACGCCACGTTGAACGCCGCCGGCGCCGAGCGCTGCGTCTTCGACACGCGCGGACTCTTCGCCGCCAAGATCGCGCCGGACGACGCGGCCTCGCTCGACGCCGTGCGACGCAAGCCCCGCGTGCCGGCGCGTTTCACCGCGCTCGGCAAGCGGCCGGTGGCGCGGTTCGTGGGCGACCCGGCCCTCGATAAAAACGGAGCGCTCATCGCCGAGTGGACCGGCGTGCTGGCGCGCTGGGTGGACGAGGGCCGCGAGCCGCTGTTTTTTGTCCATCACCCCGACGACGGTCATGCGCCCGAATTGGCGCGGCGCTTTCAGGCGAGCTTGCATTCTTTGCGCCCGGAGCGGGTGCCTGCCCCGGCCCCGTGGCCCTGCGAACTCGAGCCCGCGCCGCGCGAGCCGGAGCAGCTTGGGCTTTTTTAAGCCGCAAATCTTCGCAACAGCGCCGAGCGGTCTCGGCATCCCGCGTTTTTTGCCCAAAGTCGCCTTACGCTTGGCGCTTCTTTGACCCCCGTTCGCGTCCGGCCAACATCACCCCCATGGACTCCCACAACTGGCTGCATCCGCGCGAGGAATTGGTGGCGACGATGGACCGCATCTACCGCTACCACATGACGACCACGTCGGGTGGAAATCTCTCCATTCTCGATCCCGACGGCAGCATCTGGATCACGCCCTCGCGGGTGGACAAAGGCTCGCTGCGTCCGAGCGACGTGGTGCGCGTGCGTCCCGACGGCTCGCGCGAAGGCCTGCACCCGCCCTCCTCCGAGTTCCCCTTTCACCGCGAGATCTACAAGGTGCGGCCCGACATCAAGGCGATCGTCCACGCCCACCCTGGCGCGCTCGTCGCCTTCAGCATCGTGCGCCGCCTGCCCGAGACGCGCGTGCAGACCCATGCCTACCAGGTCTGCGGCAAGATCGCCTACGCGCCCTACGCCTGCCCCGGCAGCCAAGAGCTTGGCGACAAGATCGCCGCGGCCTTCGCGGGCGGCGCTGATTGCGTGATGCTGGAAAACCACGGCGTGGTCATCGGCGGACGCGATTTGGCCGAGGCCTTTCAGCGCTTCGAGACCCTGGAATTTGTTGCGCAGACGGACATCCGCGCGTCCGCGCTGGGCAAGCTGCGCTTCCTCTCGCCCGAGGCTTTGCGCGAGCAGACCGTGCCCGCGTATGGACCCTTGGCGGCCGCGGCGCCGAGCAACGCCGAGAAAGAGCTGCGCGCCCAGGTCTGCGAGTTCACCCACCGCGCCTATCGTCAGCGCTTGATGATCAGCACGGCCGGCTCGATCTCCGCACGCGTGGACGCGGCTCATTTTGTGACCACTCCCCGCCGGCGCGACCGCCTGGAGCTAACCGCGGAGAATCTCGTGCGTGTCTCGGCCGATGCCTGCGAGCAGGGAAAACGCGCGAGCCGCACGAGCCGGCTGCACGGGCTCATCTACGCGGCGAACCCGGAGATCGGGGCGGTGATCAACGCCCAGCCGATGTGCGCGAGCGCGTTTTGCATGACCGACGAGGCCTTCTCGTCGCGGACGATTCCGGAAAGCTATCTCGTGCTCGGCGACTCTCCTAAAATCCCCTTCGCCGACGTCGTCATCGACGCCGAAGCGCTGGCGGCGAAAATGTCGCTGAAAAAGTGCCCCGTGCTCCTGATCGAAAACGAGGGCGCGCTCATCGTTGGCCGCACGCTGCTCGAGGCCTTTGACCGGCTGGAGGTGCTGGAGGCGACCGCGGAAGCGCTGCAACTCGCCCGCCCGCTCGGTCCCCTCGTGCCGATGCCGGACAGCGCGCTGGCGGAGCTGCGGAAAGCGTTCGGGATGGAGTAGCCGAGCCTGGTCCCTCCGGCCTTGGGCACAAGCATGCCCAGGGTGCGGCGTTGACACTAAATCAGTGCACACTAGCTTAGTGTGATGAAAAACATCACCCTGAGCGCGGAGGAGCGGCTGATCGAGCAGGCGCGCGAGCAGGCTCGCGCGCGGCAAACCACGTTGAATCAGATGTTTCGCGAGTGGTTGGCCGGGCTTTCGGACGAGCGGCAGCGCACGGGCAAGATCGACGCGATCTTCGCGCGGTGCGACGCCGTTAACGCGGGAGGTAAATTCAGCCGCGAGGAGATGAATGCCCGCTAAGGTTTTTTTGGATACAAACGTGTTGGTTTACGCGTTCGACCAGACGGCGCCGGCAAAGCGAGACAGGGCGCGGGCGATTATCCGGGGCGAGGTCGACTGGGTGGTGAGCTGGCAGGTGGTGCAGGAATTTTGCGCGGTGGCGCTGCACCGGTTCGCGACGCCGATGCCGGCGGCGGATCTGCGCGACTATCTTGATGTGGTGCTTCTGCCGCGCTGCCGCGTGATGCCCACGCCGGAGCTGTATCGGCAGGCGCTCGGCGTGCAGGCGCAGACGGGCTATCGCTTCTACGACAGTTTGGTGGTCACGGCGGCGCTTGTCTCGGGCTCGGAGCGGCTGTGGTCCGAGGACCTGCAGCACGGGCGCGAGATCGGGGAGCTGAGGATAGAGAACCCGTTTCTGAAACAAGGCGCCTAGCCTTCGAGGACGACGAGCGTCTCGCCGGCATTCACCGGCTTGCCCTCGACGCAGCGGATCTCGCGGATCTTGCCGGCGCGCGAGGCGGAGACGGTCACCTCCATCTTCATCGATTCGAGGACCACGAGCGGCTGGCCCTCGGTCACGGCCGCGCCAGGCTCGACGAGGATTTTCCAGACATTGCCCGGAATGTGCGCGGGCATGGCCACGCAGCCCTCGGGGATGGCGGACTCGTCGAGGGCGGAGGCGGCCTCGTCGTTGGCGGAGAAGTTGAGCTGGCCGTTGGCGATCCAGCGCTGGAGCTCGGCCTCGAAGGCCGCCTCGCGCTTCTTGGTGAAGGTGGAGATCTCGGCCGCGTGGGTGGCGAGGAACTTCTGGTAGTCGCGCAGCTTGAAGGTCGTCTCCTCGATGCGGAGTTTCACTTTCCCCTGCGGGAAGTCTTCGCGGAACTTCGTGAGCTCGGCGTTGGTGACCGGGTAGAACTTGATCTGGTCGAAGAAGCGTAGGAGCCAGGGCTTCCCGTCGACGAAATCGGCGGTCTGCTTGAAGCGGTTCCACATCTGGCAAGTGCGGCCGATGAACTGATAGCCGCCGGGGCCCTCCATGCCATAGACGCAGAGGTAGGCGCCGCCGATGCCGACGGCGTTTTCGGGCGTCCAGGTGCGGGCGGGGTTATATTTCGTGGTGACGAGGCGATGGCGCGGATCGACCGGTGTCGCAACCGGCGCACCGAGATAGACGTCGCCGAGCGCAAGCACGAGCCAGCTGGCGTCGAAGCAGGTGCGGTAAACCTCCTCGAGGTTTTCGAGGCCGTTGATGCGGCGGATGAACTCGAGGTTGCTCGGGCACCAGGGGGCGTCCTTGCGGACGATCTGCATGTATTTCCGGATCGC
>JAIXVY010000062.1 GCA_027482505.1 Opitutaceae bacterium
GTATTTCGCCGCTGCCGCTTCCTCGGCTGGCAGGACACCATCCTGCTCAACCGCGGGCGCCACTACTTCGAGGACTGCCACATCGAGGGCCACGTCGACTTCATCTTTGGCGGAGCCACCGCCTACTTTTCACGCTGCGAGATACGCGCCTTGGGCGACGGCTATCTCACCGCCGCCTCCACGCCCGAAGGCGCGGCCCACGGTTTTGTTTTCGCCGACTGCCGCGTCACCACCGCCGACGGCGTGAAAACCTACCTAGGCCGCCCTTGGCGCGAATTCGCCCGCACCGTGTTTCTCCGCTCCGAAATGGCCGCCGGCGTCCGCCCCGAAGGCTGGCACAACTGGGGAAAAACCGACGCCGAGCGCACCACCTTCTATGCCGAGTTCGGCTCCACCGGCCCCGGCGCCCGCCCCGAGTCCCGCGCTCCGTGGGCGAAACCTCTTTCCGACTCGGAGGCGTCCTCGCTCACGCCCTCCGCCGTGCTCGGCGGCGCGGACGGCTGGGATCCCCTTTCGTCCCTTTAGCCCGGTTCGCGGGCGCAGAGCCTGGTCGCCGGATCGCGCGCCGATCACCAGGCTTCTCCCGCTCCTTCGCAGGCCCGGTTTTATTTTCCCCGAAACCAGCCGGCCGAGTGACGGTAACGCAATCCTTCGTCGCCGCTTGTCCGCCCGTTTTCGGGCGGATTTTTTTTTGCGCGAGCCGGCGGCGCGTCCGCCGCTCTTGGACGCCCCAAAAAGTATCCGTTTTATGGATACTTTTTCTTACTGTAATCCCGGAGACGTCTTAACAGAGAAAAAAATTCAGACAGTCCTCCCTAAGCTTTAATACCCCGTCCGCCTAGCGCCCCACCCCCTTTGATGCGAAGCCGGATACGTTCCGGCGAACGCCCCTTTCCCCGCCCCCTTCCGCCTCTTTTCGCGCTACTCCTACCCCCTTTGGAGCATGCCCGACCCATGCCCAGATCGCCTGCCCCTCCCGCTCCCGGCCGGGGCGGCGCCCTTGGTCGGATTCAACCCAAGAACCCCCATAAAAACATGATACGTTTGAAACAACTGCGCCTGTTTTCGGCGCTCGCCGCCATCCTCGCCCTGTCAGGCGTCGCTGGCGCCCAGACCGGAGAGGTCACCCTGTCCGGCTCCACCTGGACGGGACGAGTCGACGGAGTCACCCGCTACACCGGCACCTCCATGAACGGCGCGATCGGAGCCTGCGGCTCGGCCATGAGCAGCGGCACCATCAATCTCCGCGCCAGCGGCACCACCACCGGCACGTCGCGAATCTTCGGCTCCACCCGCGTGAACGGCAACGGCTTCACCATCACCAGCAACGTCGCGGGCGGCGTCATCCAGAACCGCAACGGCGGCGGCACCGGCGCATCCAACATCCGCATCGCCGGAGCGCCATGGTTCGGAATGTATTTCCAGACCAACGCCGGTTCCACCTTCAGCGGCATCTCCGGCACCGGCGGCATCCTCATGCGCATCGACAACTGCGCCGGCGGCTCGGGCTCCAACTTCAACGGCGGCAGCCCCAACGCCACCGCCTCCGGCAGCCACGCCGTCGAGACCTACGGCATCAACAGCGCCACCCTCGGCACCCTGACCGCCACGGATCGCGGCGAGTGCGGCTTGCTTTTCAACCAGACGACCACGGGCCGGGTCACCACGGTCAACGCCACCCGCTGCGGCCGCGGCACAGGCTACGCCGGCCTGCGCTACGCCAACAGCAACGTCGACTGCTACGCGAGCGGCACCACCACCGCCAACGCCGGCGGCCGGGGCTTCTTCAGCCTCACCGGCTCCCGCGACTCCGCCGTCGCCACGCTTAACGCCGCGGACAACCAAGGCATCGGCATCTGGATTCAAGACTGCGTGAACGTGCGCGTCGTGTCCGGCACGCTCAGAAACAACGCCGGCGGCTGCAAGGCCGTCAGCGGCAGCGGCTCCTACGCCAACGTGACCTGCCTGTAAGACGCGATCGGCTTCCACCGCCGCGACGGCCTTCCGCCGTCGCGGCTCCGTCCGCCACTCCCGCCCCGCATCGCCTCGCCGCACCATGCCCCGATCGTCGCTCGCGCCCTCCGGCCTCCTCGCCCTCGGTCTAGCTTTCGCGGCCGGCTACGGCCTCGCCCTGCGCTTTGCGATCAACCCGGCCAGCGTCTCGGCCCCCGCCTCCGCTTCCGTGTCCGCATCCGCGCCGGCCTCCGACCCCGCGTCCAGCCTCGCCGATCGCCTCGCGGCCGAGTGCCGCGCCGGCGTTTGGCACTCCACCCGCGAGTGGGAAGACCTGCTGCTCGCCCTTCCCGCTCCCCGGTTTTCCGTCCTCGCCTCCGCCATTCGCGCTCCGCTCGCCGCCCCGGCGCAGTCGGAGCTCCGCCGCGTGTTTTTCGGCCACTGGGGACGCGCCGCCCCTTCCGCCGCCATCGCGTTCGCCTCCGGTCTTCCGCCCGGTCCCTGGCGCGACGCCACTTACGTCTCGCTTCTGCAAAGCTGGATTCGCTCCGACCTCGGCGCCGCTCTCGCCTGGGTGCGCGCTCTTCCAGAAGGCGAGCTCAGGCTGGAATCACTCCAGCTTGCCCTGCCGTTTTTCGCCGCCCTCGATCCGGCCGCGGCCCTTGATCTCATCGCCCTCGTCCCGCCCGCCTACCGTTACACGTCCTACGTCTCCGTCTTCGAAGCCTGGGCCAACGGCGCCCCGGACGCCGCCGCCGCGCGAGCCGCCGCGCTTGACGTGCCGTGGCGGGATCAGATCGCCGCCTTCGATGGCGTGGCCCGCGCCTGGGCCCGCTCCAACCCTCGCGCCGCCCTCGCGTGGGCCGACACGCTGCCCCTGGGCCGGACGCGCGAAACCGTGGTCGAGCGCATCCTCGCGCTCTGGACCTCCTACGATCCCGACGGCGCCGCGGCCTACGCCCTGACGCTTCCGGCCGGCGCGCTTCGCGCCGAAGCCCTCGCGCACATCGCCGCCAACTGGCCCGCGAGCGATCCGCAGGGCGCGGTCCGCTTCGCCGAGAAACTGCCCGCCGGCAACCAGCGCCAAATCCTCCTGCGCGACTTGGTCGACAAATGGGCCGACACCGATCCGGCCGCCGCGCTCGCCTACGCCGCCGCCCTTCCTTCCGCCGCCGTCAAACCCGACCTGGTGGGCGCCGTCCTGGAGCGTCTTGCCGCCGACGAGCCTCGTCGGGCGCTGGAAACCGCCAAAAACCTACCCGCCGGTTTCGTTCGCAACCACGCCCTGTCGGTGGTCTTGGCCGAAATCTCCCGCCGAGATCCCGACACCGCCCTGGCCTTCCTCCGCGAAACCCCGCCCGGCGACGCCCGCAACCACGTGCTCAAGCACGTCGGCGACCACCTCTCGGGCGAAGACCCCGCCTTTGCCGCCCAGGTCGTTGCCATGCTCCCTCCCGGCGGGCTGCAGACCCGCGCAATACCCTATATCGTCGACGGCCTCGTCCAGCGCGATCCCGAGGCCGCCCGCGCCTGGGCCCAGTCGCTCCCCGAAGGCACCCTGCGCACGCAAGCGCTTCAAAGCTACGCCGCGGCCATGGCCAAAAACGACCCGGCCGGCGCCGCCGCCTGGGCCGCCGCCCTCCCGGCCGCGGACGGCGGCGCGCCCATTCTCGAGACCGCCCTGACCGAATGGGTGGGCATCGCGCCTTCCGCCGCCGCCGCTTGGGCCTCCGCCCTGCCCGAGGGCCCCGCGCGGGAAAACGCCCTTGTTATCGTGGCCACCCGGCTCGCCCACTCCGATCCCGGCGCCGCCTTCGACCTCGCCCTCGAACTCACCGGAGACGAGGCACAATTGGTCGTGGCCAACGACCTCGCCCTCGCCTGGTCGCGGCTCGATCCGGAAAAAGCCTTCTCCCAGGCCGCCGATCTTCCTCCCATCCCGCTCCGCCGCGAACTTCTCGCCAACCTTGTGGGCTACTACGCCCAAATCGCCCCCAAGGAGGCGATCGCGCTCGCCGCCCGTCTCCCCGCCGGCGAGATCCCCGCCGGCACGCTCGCCAACGCCGCCTTGGTCTGGGCCGACCAGGATCCCGACTCGGCCGCCGCGTGGTCCGAAAAACTCCCGTCCGGAGAATTACGCGAGACCGCCGTCGCCAACGTCGCGGCCAACTGGGCCCGCCTCGATCCCGCCGCGGCCGACAAGTGGCTGGCCCGGCTGCCGCCGGACGGCGCCCGCGAACAGGCCGCCATGGCCTTCGTGCGCGCCGCCGCCGGCAGCCGGCCCGCCGCGGCCGCCCGCTGGGCCGTCAGCATAAACCAGCCCGCCCTCCGCGAGGAGGCCGTTCGCTCCGTAGCCGATTCCTGGATACGCAGCGACCGGGTCGCCGCCGCCTCGTGGCTGCGCTCCATCGGGGCCCGCGAACTCGTCCCGGTCCCTTTTCGCTGAGCCGGCCGCCCCCTTCGCATGCCCGTCCCCGCTCCAGCCCCGGCCGCCTCCGCGCCTTGGCCGCGCGTTTTTCTCCTCGCGCTTCTGCTCGCCGGGGCCGTCGTGCTTTCCTACCAGCCCGCCTGGGACGCTGGGTTCATCTGGGACGACGACGAATACGTCACCCACAATCCGCTTCTCACCGCCCCGGACGGACTCCGCCGCATCTGGTTCTCCACCGACTCACCGTCCCAGTATTTTCCGCTCGTTTACACGAACTTCCGAATGCAGCACGCCCTGTGGGGCCTGGACCCGCGGGGGTATCACTGGGTCAACATCGCGCTGCACGCGATCAACGCCCTGCTCGTCTGGCGCCTGCTCGCCCGCCTAGCCATCCCCGGCGCGTGGATCGGCGCCGCGATCTTCGCCCTCCACCCGCTCCAAGTGGAATCCGTGGCCTGGATAACCGAGCTGAAAAACGTCCAATCCCTCTTTTTCAGCCTGCTCGTCGTGCTAGCCTGGCTGCGCTTCACCGAAGACGGCGCCGCCGCCTCGCCCCGCTCCGACGGCGCGACTCCCCGTTCCCTGCTCCCCGCGCCAGGCTCCCGCCTCCTTTACGTCGCCGCACTGTTTTTTCACGCCCTCGCCCTCTTCAGCAAGACCACCGCCTGCACCCTGCCGGCCGCGCTTGTCCTGGTGCTTTGGATACGTCGGCGACCGCTATCCCCGGCCCGCTGGCTTCAGATCGCCCCTTTTGTCCTCATGGGCCTTTTCATGGGTCTCGTGTCGGTCTGGTGGGAACGCCA
>JAIXVY010000374.1 GCA_027482505.1 Opitutaceae bacterium
CGGCGTTGGCCCGCTCCAACGCGACGCCCCGGGCCTCCAGTTCGGCGGTGCGCTCGGCGACGCGTTGCTCGAGCAGCTCGTTGGCCCGGTGCAGGGTCTCGGCCGCGCGGCGCAGCCAGGCAGGGTCATCAAAGTGAAAACCCGGGCCGGGCGTGAAACGGAAACGCCACACGCGGCCCGCCAGCGGCATATCCTGCTCGTAGCGCCACGCAGGCGTGAAATCGGCGGGCGGAGTCTCGCCCGTCACGAAAGCCGGCGTGGTCTCGTCGTGCAGATCGCGAATCTCCATGCGCAGCCCGCGCGACAAAAGCGGGGCGAAGACGCGCTCCACCAAATTCTGCACCCTAAACACGGCCAACACCCAGCCGCGCGGGGCCGAGGCCGCGTCGGCCGAGCCGTCGTCGCGCACGGCCAAGACTACGAGAAATCCCAGCCGGCCCGGCCCGAGCTGGGCCAGCCGCAACGGCGAGGTGGCGGTGGGCAGGCCGCTGGTCGCGGCCTGCTCCAGGGCTGCCCGGCGGCAGGCATCGGAGCGCAGATCGAGGCCGAGCACCGCGCGGTTTTCCGCCGCCGGCTCCGCATAGGCGACCGGCCAGTATTCGTCGCGGGGACCGGCCGCGACCAGTTCGCCCCGCGCGTCGATCTCGCGAAAATCAAAATCCTCGAGCCCTTCCCCACGCGCCCCGTGCACCCAGGATGCGCGATCGACATCGGCCACGCGCGGGATCCATTCCAAGGCCTGTAATTCGGGCTGACGCTTCAGCGCCCGCCCCACGAAGCGCGCAAATTCCGCCCGCGTGACGGTCGGCTTGAGCTCAAACAAAGCCTGCACCGCGTGCAGGATCTCCAAGGCCCGCAGCAACGCGGAGCGCAACTCCTCCATACGCTCCAAAATCTCTTGTTTCGCGCCCGCCTCGGCCTCGGCGGGCAAAAGGGTCGACGCGAAAAGGGAGGCGGGGGTGCCAACAGTTGGAGAGGAGCGGGGCATGCGAAGGCCTCGGCTAGTTAGCAGGTTGATTGCCAAGGTCATGCGCAGGCGACGCGCAAGGCCATTGCAATCAAGCTGCAACTCACCTCACGCACGGGAGGCCAGATAGGCCCGCCAGCCCCCGTGGGCGGTTATCTCCACGGCCCCGGAAAGGGCGGCGGGTTCGCACACAAAGCCTTTCACCCGCGAGCCGTCGGCCAGGGTGAGGTTGCCTATGGCCAGCGGCGGCGGCACCTCGGCGGTAAACTCGCCGAAAGCGGCGGCGGACAAGCGCCACACCTCCACTTCGAGTCCGGGACCGGAAAAGCCCGGGCTCAGGACCAGCCCGGGCTTGGGCGGCGTGGTGCCCGAGAGGGCATAGAGCCGATAGTCGGCCGCGGTGCGCGTGGCGGTCTCCAGCACCGCGCCGCGCGAGGTTAGCTGATGATTGAGCGGCTGGCCGCTCAGATGCGCGCCCACCACCGCGAGCCGGACCACGCCTGGCAAGGCGGGCGCCGTCGCGGCAAACGACGCGGCGGACCTCGGAAGCGAAGCCAGTTCGGCCGGCGTCCCACCCAGGCGTCCGCCGAGACGGGCGTGGAACCGGGCGGCCAGCTCCAACACCGCGCCGTCGGCAAAGGCCGGGGCAAGCAGCGTGACGCCGAGCGGCAAACCATCGCCGCGAAAACCCGCGGGCACCGCGACGCCGCAGAGATCGAGCAGGTTGACGAAGTTCGTGTAGGTGCCGAGGCGGGTGTTGAGCAGCACCGGCTCCGCGGCGACCTGGGCGTGGGTGTAAATGGTGGGCGTCGTGGGCAGCAGCAACACGTCCATGCGTTCCCAGGCGGACGCGGCGACGCGGCGCAGTTCCTCCAGACGATAAAGTCCGCGGAAGGCGTCGACCGCGGTTTGTTTGCGCGCCCCGCCGATGATGGCCGCGGTCACGGGATGCAAGGCCGCTGGATGGTCGTCCGCAAAGGGCGTGATCGCCGCCAGACGCTCGGCCACCCACGGCCCCGAATAAAGCAAGGCCGCGGTCTGGGCAAAAGGCGCGAAGTCGATCTCGACCTGCTCCCCGCCCAGCGAGCGCAAGCGTTCGGCCGCCTCGGCGAATAGCCGCGCCGCCCCGGCGTCGCCGAAAAACTCCAGCTGCCCGGGGCGCGGAACACCGAAGCGAAAGGCCGGGGGAAACACGGACCGGGCGGACGCGGACGCCGCGCGCGAAAACGGATCGGCGGCGTCGAAGCCGGCCGCCACCGCCGCCACCGCCGCGGAATCGGCGCAGGTGAGGGAAAACACGCTCACGCAGTCGAGGGAACGGCAGGCGGGCACGAGACCTCGGGTGCTGAGCAAGCCCTTCGTGGGTTTCCAACCCACGAGGTTGTTGAACGCCGCCGGCACGCGCCCGGAGCCCGCGGTGTCGGTGCCGAGCGCGAAGGAAACCAGCCCGGCGGCGACCGCCACGGCGCTGCCCGAGCTGGACCCGCCGGAGATGTATTCGGAATTGAATACGCTGCTCGGCGCGCCGTGGGGCGAGCGCACGCCCACGAGGCCGGTGGCGAACTGGTCGAGATTGGTTTTCCCGACGACCAGCGCGCCCGCGGCGCGAAGGCGGCGCACCACTTCGGCGTCGGAAGCGGGCGAATAGGCGAAAGCCGGGCAGGCGGCGGTGGTCGGCAGCCCCGCCGCGTCGAGGTTGTCCTTCACCGCGAACGGCACGCCGAAGAGCGGAAGCGAGTCGCCCGCGGCGCGCCGGTCGGCCAAGGCGGAGGCCTCGGCCAGGACCTCCGCCTCGGGACGCAGCGTGATCCACACGTGGTCGGCGCCGCGCGCGGCGATGCGCCGATAAACCTCGCGCACCACCTCGAGGGGCGAAAGGCCCGACGAATAGGCGGAGGCCAGGGAGGCGAGGTCCAAACTGCTCAAAGAAAGCGACGACATGACGGTATTACGTTTTTAAGCATTTGTCATACCCAATTGAACGACGCGCTCAAAAATGGCTCCCACGTGGCGCATATCTTGCTTAACTGCCGGGCATTCTTCCATGAAACCCTCAGTCCGTAAATTTTTGCCCACCTGCGCCGCGCTTGTCGTCCTCGCCCCGTCCATCGCCCTCGCCCACCCCGGACATGACGGCGATCATGGCGGGCTGAGCTGGGATTTCACGGCGGAGCTGGTTCACTACCTGACCAATCCCTACCACATGTTGCCCGCCGTCGTGCTCGGCGCGGTCGCGGTGCTTGCCTGGCGCCATTTCCGTTCCGATCGCAAGGACACCAAGCGCTGAGGCGGCTTGGGCCGCTGTAGATTCAAAGCTTACGCGCGTCGCACCCCAGGTGCGGCGCGTTTTTTGTGAGCACGCGCCGGATGTCGGCGAGCGTGCGGCGGAGCAAGATGCTGTCGGGCGCGACGAATTTGATGCTCCAGCCGGCCTCGGTGTGCAGCGGGCTGGCGCCGATCCAGACGCCATCACGCTGGAGGGCGTGAAGTTCGGCGCGCCAAACAGGCGCGGAGGAGGGATCGGGCGCGATGAACACGGCGTTGCCGAAACAAGCGGTATCCCCGGCGCCGGAGAGCGCGGCGAGGGAGCGCAGGTGTTCGGCTGATTGGTCCAGCCGTTCGCGCAGCGCGAGCGCGGCGCCGTGGCGGACCTCGAGCTCGAGCACGAGCCGGGACCAGCCCCAAGTTTCGCCGTGGGCGATGCGTCCCGGGAAAAGCAGGTCGGCGTAGAAAGCGGCGCCGCCGGGCGCGACGTCCAGCACGGTGCGCTGGTGAAAAACGCTGCCTCGATGCGGCACGAGCGGCTCGGGGAGAACTTCGAGCCAGGCGCCGGCGGAGACTTGGAAAGACTGAAGCGAACGCGCCTCGCCGGTGCGCATGCGGAAGACGCGGCTCGCGCTGGGCGTGGTGAGGAGAACGGCGGCGCCGGGATCGACCGAGACCGAGGACTCAAGCCGGTCGCCGGAAAGGATGCCGGCGGTGGGGTTGACGACTTGGACGAGGAGCGTGCGCGTGTCCGGTTCCCAGTAGGATTTGCTCAGGTGGAAGGGCGCGCGGAAAGACTGCGCGGCGAGCGTGGTGACGCCGTCCTCGGGACGCGCGGCGGCGCGGAGCGAGAGTTGTCCGTGGAAGTCGGCCATTTTTAACGCGACGGAAAATTAGCCGCGAAAGAACGCAGAGAACTCAAAGGATCAGAAGGCTTGGTTTTTGCGTTCTGTGCGTTCTTTCGCGGCCAATTCAGGTTCGGGGTTGGGTGGCGAAGAGGACCTGTTTTTCGATCCAGGCGATGACCTGGTCGAGGTTGTGCTCGCGCTTGAGGTCGCAGAAAAGGAAAGGCCGCTGGCCGCGTTGCACTTTGGCGTCGCGATCCATCACGGAGAGGTCGGCGCCGACTAGCGGAGCGAGGTCGAATTTGTTGATGATGAGCAGATCGCTGTGGCGGATGGCGGGACCACCCTTGCGCGGGATTTTCTCACCCTCGGCGACGTCGATCACGTAGATGAACGCGTCCACCAGCTCGGGCGAAAAGGTGGCGGTGAGGTTGTCGCCGCCGCTTTCGACGAGCACGAGTTGAAGGTCGGGAAAGCCCTTTTCGAGGGACTGGCAGGCCTGCTCGTTCATCGTGGTGTCGTCGCGAATGGCGGTGTGCGGACAGCCGCCCGTCTCCACCCCACGGATACGCTCGGCGGGCAGCGCGCTCTGGCGGATAAGAAACTCGGCGTCCTCGGAGCAGTAGATGTCGTTCGTGACGACGCCCATCGAGTAGCGCTCGCGCAGCTTCTGGCAGAGCTTGAGGCAAAGCATGGTTTTTCCGGAGCCGACGGGGCCGCCGATGCCGATGCGAGGGGGACGATTGAGGGACATGGGAGAGGAAAATGGGGAACCGCTAAATTTCGCTAAAGGACGCTAACCCAGAGTAAGCCAAGCTTCGGAAATTTAGCGGTTATTAGCGTAATTTAGCGGTTTAAATCTCAGGAGATAAACATCCGGGCGTCGGCGGTTTCGTGGCGGGCGCTGGCGATGTCGAGCCAAGGGTTGAACCAGCCGATTTCGTCGAGCGGGACCTCGGCAGCCGCGGCGATGATGGCGGGCGTCTGGGCCAAGGCCTCGGTGAGCACGGATTGGCCGGCGTTTTGGCCGATGCGGAGGAGCTTCATCGCGGCGGCGAGGGTGGCGGAAAGCGTCGAGTAACAGATGCCGGCAAGAACGGCGTCGCGCGGGGCGCCGAGGATGCGTCCCTCGAGCGCGGCGGAGACGGCGGCGGAGTGAGGCCAGGCGCCGGCCGCGGCGCGAGCGAGGTAGTCGGCGCCGAGCGGATGGGCGTGGAGGCGGGCGGCGAGCTCGGCGCGCTGGCGTCCGATTTTCTCCGTGGCGGCGCGCAGCTCGCGAGGGCTCTTGAGCGCGTGCGCGAGCGTGCAGAGCTCGGCTGTCCGCGCCCAGTCGGGAGCGGAGGGATCGAGGGCGGCGTAGGCGTGGGCGGCGAGCGGAAGCTCCGCGTGGGCGAGGGTCGGGAGGGCGGAGAGGCGGAAGAAGGCGGAGAGAGTGGCGCGGTCGTGAACGACCTTGAGGTCGATCAGGGATTCTAGGCCGAAGGAGTGGGCATAGCCGCCGGTTGGGTAGAAGGAGTCGCCCGCTTGAAGCAGGCCGACGAGCCAGGCGGTATCCAATGGAGAGACGCTCATGGGTGGCGCGGCTTGTCCTCAAGACGCGTTCGGCGAAAGCGCCTCATGCTTGTGGCTGGGGCCAAGCTCATCGACAAGGGGCGCGGTGACGCTGCGCTTGAAGCGGCCGGGGCGAAAGACGGCGGTGGCGGGCGTGTAGGGAATCTGGATGCGCTCGAGGAGGCGTCGCGCGGCGGGTTCGTCGGGCGCGAGCAGGCGCGTGGACTCCGAACTGAAATCGAGGTGCAGGTTGCCCACCGCCCACCCCACCCCGGCGACGGCCGAGGCGGGCAGACCGGCGAGCAAGATCTCGAGCACAGGCTCGGGTTCTTGGGCGACGACGTAGCGGGCGGAGGCGGTCTGGTGAACGGTGTCACCGGACTGGAGCGGCTTTGAGAGCTGGAAGCCGAATTCGGTCCCGTCTGCGGCGACGCCGCGCCAGAGCCGCTTGGAGAGCGTGCGGCGATCCACGCGCAGCTCGATAGCAGGCAACGCAGAGTCGGGCGCGGGGATTGGGGCCGAAACGAGAATCATCTTAGAATAACCACAGATAGCACAGATTACACAGATAAAGGCACGCAGCTCCTCTGCTTATCCGGCCGTTCCGTGCGATCCTTGGTGAAAAAGCGCGAACCTCAGAAGAGAAAGTAGCGCTGCGCCATCGGGACCACGGAGACAGGCTCGCAGGTGAGGTGCTCGCCGTCGGCGGTGACGTGGTAGGTCTCGGGGTC
>JAIXVY010000167.1 GCA_027482505.1 Opitutaceae bacterium
CCCTCGAAGCCGGCCGCGCCCGTATCCGCGGCCGCGCTACGCCAGCCGGCGTTCAGGCTCGTCTCGCGGCGGGGTGAATCAGCCGCGCGAACACCCGCGGCGACGAGACCGAGCGCGAGCCCGCATAACAGCAGAAATCGGCGGGGCTTCATGGCTGGTCAAGGAGCCGGATCACGATCGAGCCGCGCACTTCGCCGGCGATCTCTCGCGCCTGGCCCTGCGGGCCGAGATTGGACGGCTCCGACTGCTTGGTGCCGATGGCCGGAATCACCTGATAGACGCCGAGGCCCAGGCGCGGCAGCACCAGCACGGGGTTGTTCTTCCCATCGCGCGGCGCATAGACGCCGACATAGGGCTGGCCGCCGTCGTTGAGCAGCGCGAAGCGGCCCTCGGTCGTCGTGAAGGACATCCATTCCCAGCGCGAGAACCAGCCCTTGAACTCGGGGAAGCTCCAGGTGAAGCCGGGGATGTTGTCGTTGTATTCGGTATCCCAGCGATTGAGCACCCCGCCCTTCAGGCGATTGGCCCACACGCGATAAGGGCCGGCGCCAAACCACTCCTTCGACTTCATTTTTTCCTCGGGATAATCGAAATCCAAGCCGAGCAAATCCACCGCGCCCGGTCCGGGAAACGCATAATCGAGGCGCAGATCGCCTTCGGGAGAAACCGTCCAGCGCGTCTCGCGCACGCCGGCATCGTGCTTCGCCACGATCACGACGGATTCCCCGTCCATGTTCGCGATGAAACTCAGCAGGCGTCCCGTGCTTTGGGCGACGGGCTCAAGGACGCGCTTGTCGCGCCTGTAGGCCACGAGCCGCGGCCCGGCGCCTAACGAAACACGACGTCCGTCGCGCTCGAGCGAAGCCAGCAAGCCGGTCGCGCGATCGAAGCGGAACCGGTTCCGCCCCGCCGTCACCACCGTCTCAGCGGCCTTCTCCGAAAAGGCCACCGCGGCCCTGCCGGGAAACGCGTTTCCAATCGCGGTCGCGCCGCCCTTCCAGCGCCAGGACCAGGTCCAAAGCTCGCGCGCCTGCGCGTCTATCGCCGTGAGGAGCAGCGCGTCCGCCTCCCGCCAATCCGACGGCAAGGGCAGCGCAAGTTCGCCGTCAGCGCGCGCCTCCACGTCAGGCCCGGCCACGCGCCCGTGCGCGAGCAGCGAGCGATGAAACATCAGCGCCCCGGGCGGCGCGTAGCGCATGAGACGCCACTCGAAGGTGACGCCCTTGAGGTTGAGAAAGTCGTAGCGGTTTCGAACCGGCAGCCTCCCCGAAAAATCCGCGGGCAGCGTCTCGAGGGGAATCTGCACCGGGCACCAGATCTCGCGCACGGTGAAGAAACTGCCCTCCTTTTCGTGTCGCGGCCCCAGAATGCCGTCCGCGCCGAGATCGCGGTTGGCGTCCAGCCGGCCTCCCTGGTCGGTCCGCGCGATCGCCTCGTCCATCCAGCACCAGAGGAAACCGCCGGCGGCGTGAGGCTTCTCGCCCATCAGCTTCCAGTAGTCGTCGAGCCCGGCGCCATGCCCGCCGTCGAAAAGCCCGTGGAGAAACTCGGTGGGCATGAAGGTGTCGGCGCCTTCGACGTATTTCGCGGTGTCGGCGTATTCGCGGTAGTGGTAGGTGTTCAGGTTGCGAAAGGACAAGGCCCACGGGTGCAGGACGGGACGCCCCTGCGGATCGTGCTTCGCAAACTCGTCGTCGTTCTCGGGATTCTCGCCGCCCTCGTTGCCGTTGGCCCAGAAGAGGACGCTGGGATGATTGACGTCCCGCGCGACCATCTGGCCGATCAGGCGACGCCCGGTCGGCGTGTCGTAGCAGCGCTGCCATCCTCCCAGTTCGTCGATCACGTAAAGCCCCGCCTCGTCGCATAAGTCGAGAAACTCGGCGTCCGGCGGATAGTGCGACATGCGCACCGCGTTCATGTTGGCCTCCTTCATCAGGCGAATGTCCTCGCGATGCCGCTCGGCCGAAAGGGTGCGGCCGGTGTCGGCCCAGAAACTGTGTCGGTTGACGCCCTTGAAGACCACGCGCCGTCCGTTGAGGAAAATTCCCTCGCCCGCGCGCACCTCGAAGGTCCGGAACCCGAAGCGTTGCGTGACCGCGTGCTCGACGCCGGCGCCGCTCCGAAGGGTGAAGTCGGCGCGATACAGGCTGGGGGTCTCGGCGCTCCAAAGCGCGGGCGCTTCGACACGGGCGCGGATCCGCGCCCTGCCCGCCCCCGCGTCGAGACGCCGCGCGACCGGCGCCCCCGCCGGCCGCCCTTCCTTGTCGCGCAGCTGGAGCACGAGCTCAGCTCCCTCGGCGATCCCGCCGCCCAGAAAAACATCGGCGGCGAAGGAGCCGTCGGCCCGGGCGTCTATCGCCACGCGCTCGATATGACGCGGCGGCAGCGCCTCTAGCCGGACGGGACGGAAGATGCCGCCAAAATTCCAATAATCCGCGTAGCGCTCGGCGCGGTTCACGCTGTCGTTGGCGGAGCGTTTGGATACGGCGACCTCGAGAAGATTGGGCGCGTCAAAACGCAGTTTGTCCGTGATGTCGTAGGAGAAGCGATAGAAGCCGCCCTGGTGCGCCGGACCCGCGCTCACGCCGTTCACCTTCGCCTCGGTGTCCGTCATCACGCCTTCGAAAACCAACCGCACCACGCGACCGCGCCAGGCCTCGGGCACGGTGAACTCGCGCCTGTAAAGGCCGCGTTCCTCCGGCGGCGGAGGGCGGACCGGCATGCGCTCGGTGCCGCGCGACTCCACGCCATACTCATAGGCGCCAAAGCCCTGCTGTTCCCAGCAGGAAGGCACGGCGATCTTCGTCCAAAAGCCGCTGTTTCGACCTTCGGTGCAGAAAAAATCCCACTGCACCGCGTCGTCGCCGCCACGGCCGGAAAGATACAACGATTCGGTCGGCAGCGCGCGGGCCGCGAGGGCGAAAAAAAACAGCGTGAAATGGAGGAATGCGCGCATGGGGAAACGGAGGGGATGGAAGCGGGCGGACGCGTGGCGGGTGATAACGCGGACCTCCCGGGCGCGAAAGGGGACGCCGGGGGAATCGACCCGCGACTTTTTGAAACAAGCGGCGAAAGCCAACTCCTTTCGTCTTACAAGTATCCAATCATAGGATACCAGTGCGCGCGCCCGGAAATTTTCCGGGCCCCCTGACTGTCGGGCCGACGCGACAGTGACGGAAAAACCGGCGTCTTGGACACCCCGGGGGGCTTGCGGCGAAAGACGCCCGCGCGCGACGGGACCCGACTTGCCCGAAACGGGAAATCGGCGGCCGCTCCACAACCGCCCGAATATCACCGAAAACAGCGTTTGGGCGCGGACTCTCCCATGGAAAAAGCGCCTTTCCCACATTCCTACGCGTTTTGATAAATATTGTGCAGGATTCTAAGGCATTCTCCTCTAAAAACCATGCACGCGAGTCCGGCTTGCGCGGGCAATACCGTTGACCATTCGGACGCCTAATTTACCCCATCACATCGACGGCCCACCCCGATCTTCAGGCCTTTTGTTTCCTACCCCCATTCCAACCCCGTCGGACTTCAGTCCAATTTTGGTCATGCGTTTCCATCCCCAAAGCCCCCGCCGCCGGCCTCGCTCCGGCTTCACTTTGATAGAACTTCTGACGGTCATCGCGATCATCGGAATTCTGGCCGCCATTTTGATACCGACGGTGGGCAAGGCTCGCAGCATGGCGAAAAAGGCCCAGTGCGTGGGACGCCTCCGGCAATGGGGCACGATCGTGAGCGCGTGCGCCAACGATTACCGAAACAACATCCCCTTGTTTTATCAGGATGCCAACAGCGGCTTCATTTTCGATCCCTACATCACCAAGGGCAACGCCATGGTCGTGGAAGACGCCAAGAACTCCACCTCCAGCCGCAGCCTGAAGCCAACCGAGGCGATGACCCAGTGCCCCAACGGCCTCAACGGCGGCAACGGCAGCAACCGCCAATACGCCTTCGTCGTCCCGATCGGCGTGGCGGACAAGGACGCCAGGCTCTTCGGATTCTTCGGCACGCAGAAGCCCTACTACAAAATTTCGGACGCCTCTTCCCCCGCGCAGCTTCTGCTAATGATCGAGAACAACCTGGGCGGCACCCAGACCGTGCTTAAGCCCCAGAATCTGGGCGGCATCAAGACCGAGCTCGACAAAGTCCGCCCCCTCCAAACCAGCGCCGATCAGATTCGGCATGGCGGTCAGGCCATGGCTCTTTTCCTCGACGGCCATGTTGCAGGCCTGAGCGTCACCGACACCGATTACACCAACGCCCAGTCAAAGCTCAAACTGGACCAGTGGTTCTCGCTTTGATCCGACTTTCAAGACCGCGATAGCCCTTACCTGCAGCACGACGAGGCTGACCGGTCCCGGCCGGTCAGCCTCGTTGTGCGTAGCGGCATCTCCAACATCTAAACTAATCCGATGAAAACTCTCGGCCTGGGTGTCCTCGGTCTGGGTGAAGGACGCAGCATCATCTCCGCCGGTCTCTCCAGCCCTCGCTGGAAGGTGGTCTCGATCTGCGACATGAACGAAAAGCTGGGCGCCGAGCGCCTCGCGGAATTCAAGCTCCCCGCCACGGCCTTCACGACGTGCTACGACGACCTGTTGTCCGATCCGGGCATTGACGTGATAGGCATCTATACGCCCGACCACCTGCACGCGGAGCACGTCATCCGCGCCCTCTCCGCCGGCAAACACGTCGTCTGCACCAAGCCCTTTATCGACAGCCTCGCCTCCGCGCGCGACGTGCTCGCGGCGGTGAAAAAAAGCGGGCGACACGTCATGGTCGGCCAGAGCTCGCGTCACTTCGCCCCCTTCGCCCGCCAGCGCGAGCACTACGAAAAGGGCGTCCTCGGCGAACTGATCTGCGTCGAGGCCTGCTACAACGCAGACCACCGCTGGTTCCTCGCCAAACCCTGGGCCCGCAAAGCCGAGTTCAAGTGGCTCTACGGCGGCCTCAGCCACCCGGTCGACTTCGTGCGCTGGTATTTGCCGCGCATCACCGAGGTCTCCGGCTACGCTCTCCTCAGCCCCAACGGCAAAAAGCACGGCCTCGTGCACGCCGACACTTTCCAGTTCGTCATGCGCGACGCCGAGGGCCGCGTCGCCCGCGTCAGCGGCGCCTACTCCGGCCCCGTCGTCCCGACCGCGCGCGACAGCAACATGAGTTGCGTTCTCCGCGGCACCAAGGGCGCCAGCCAGGGCGATTACTACGACCTGCGCTACGCTTGGAAGACCGACAAGCAGGCGATGGTCGAGACCTTCGAGGATCAGGACGCGCACTTCTTTCGCTTCGGCGGCCACTCCCACCACGCCGGCGAATACCAAAACTACCTCGACTATTTCGCGCGCTGCCTCGCCAAGGGAGAGAAACCCCGCCCAGACGCCGAGGAGGGCATCGTCACCGTGGCCCTCATGCAGGCCATGGACGAAGCCGCCGCTTCGGGGCGACCGGTCAAAGTCCGCGACCTCCTGGCCCGTCACAAGCTCGCCCACCTCTTTCCCGCCTGAGTCCTGAAAAGCGGCGCCCCCGCCGCCGCCCTGGATAAGCCGACGCGACGGTTCTCCCCGCCCGCTTCGCCAGCAACCCATTGCCTAGCCCCATGTCCGCTCCTTCCGGCCGCACCTCGACCACCGTCCGCCTCAGCTACGCCGCCAGCGATGTCGGCGGCCAGCTGCTCTTCTGCTGGATCATGTGGTATCTGCCCTTCTTCCTCACCGACACGGTGCGGATCTCGGCCGCCGCAGTGGGCACGATTCTCCTCACCGCCCGCTGGATCGACGCCATCGACGCGCCCATCTGGGGCCTGATCTTCGACCGCACCCGCAGCCGCTGGGGAAAAAGTCGCCCTTGGTTCCTCTGGCTCTGCGGCCCCTTCGCCCTCTTCGGCCTGCTTTCCTTTTTCACGCCCGACCTGAGCTACGGCGCGAAGGTAGCCTACGCCGCCATCACCTACATCGGCTGCAATATCCTCTACACCGGCATCAACACCCCGGTGACCTCGATTCTCTCCGCGCTGACGCCCGATCCCGCCGAGCGTGTCACGCTCACCACCTTTCGCATGCTTGGCTCCAAGCTGGGCGTGCTGGCGGTCAACCTCACCGGCCTCGAGCTCGTCCGCATTCTGGGCCAGGGCGATGATCGCCGCGGTTTCATGCTCGCCGTGCCGATCTTCGCCGCCCTCTCCGTCGCCCTCTTCCTGTTCGCCTTCCGCAACCTCCGCGAAACCGTGCCGGTCGAGACGACGCCCCTCCCCCTGCGCGGCAGCTTCCGCGCCCTTCGCGGCAACTGGCCCTGGTTCATCATTTTCGCCAGCAGCCTCCTGTTCTGGGTTGGTTTCATCGCCCGCGTGACGGTCGCGCCCCACTTTTTCGAATACGTTCTCCATCGCCCCGACCTGCTCAAGCTGGCCAACGGCCTCGACTTCGCCTCGCTCGCCACCGCCCTGCTCCTGCCCTGGTTTTGCCGCCGCCTTTCCAAGAGCGCCATATGGTCGCTCGGCCTTGCCGGCATGGCGCTCGGGCAACTCATCGTGTGGCTCGGCCTGCGCGGCGACGCCGCCTCCGTAGGCCTTGTCATGACCGGCTGGACGGTCTGCTTCGTCGCCAGCGGCGCCGCCATGGCGATGCCCTTCTCGGTCATTTCCGAGAGCGTCGACTACGGCGAATGGAAAACCGGCGTGCGCGCCGCCGGCCTCCTTACCGCCGTCGGCGCCGCGTTCTGCCTCAAGGCCGGCGCAGGCCTCGGCGGAGCGCTTCCCATGTGGATGCTCGACGCGGCCGGCTACGTGCCCAAGGCCGCGCAAGGCCCTGCCGCCCTGCGCGCCATCACGATCGGCGTCGTCTGGCTGCCCGCGATCTGTTTCGCCCTCAGCATCGTCCCCGTGCTCTTCTACCGGCGCTTCGAGAAACTCGAACCGCGCATACGCGAAGAGCTCGATCAGCGCCGGCGCCAGGCGGCGGTCTAGGCGGGAAGCTTCGAAACGCCTTCCCGCGTCCATCGTCATCGCTCAGCATCTCGCCATGAAGACGCGCCTCCTGCCCCTGGTCGCCGCCGCCCTGCTTGCGGGCCCGTTTCTCCCTGCCGCCGACGCCGCCGAGTTCTGGGCGGCTCCCGCGGGCGGCGAGAAAGCCGCCGGCACCGCCGAGGATCCGCTCTCGCTCGTCGCCGCGCAACGCCGCGCGCGCGAACTTCGCCGCCTCGCGACCGAACCGCTGACCGAGCCGGTGCGCATCATCCTCCGCGGCGGCGATTACGCGCTCGATGCCGCGTGGTGCATCCGCCCCGAGGACTCCGGCAGCGCCCAAAGTCCGACCATCTTCGAAGCCGCCCCCGGCGAGACTCCCGTCATCGACGGCGGTCTCGCCCTCGGCGCCTGGCAAAAGCTCTCCGCCTCTTCGAGATCCGCCGCCTCCGCGGCCGCCGCCGGCCTCCCCGCCGCCGCCCTCGATAAAGTCTGGGTCGCCGAGGTTCCGCTGGTCGGCGGACGCCCGCGCGAGTTCCGCCAACTCTGGATTCAAGACCGCAAGGCGGTCCGAGCCCGCACACCCAACACCGGCGAGATGGACCGCCTCCTCACTTGGGACAAGGTCGACCAGCACACCACCATCCCGGCCCGACCCGGCATGACCGGCGACCTTGGCGCGCTCGAGATGGTGATCTACCAGCAGTGGGAAATCGCCCTCGTGCGCGTGCGCGAGTTCACCCGGATAGGCGAGGGGGCAAACGCCGCCGTCCGCCTGCGTTTCCACCAGCCGGAGAGCCGCATCCAGTTCGAGCACCCCTGGCCGGCGCCGATCATGACGGAGGCCTACCGCGCGCCCTTCTTCCTGCAAAACGCCCTTTGCCTGCTCGACGCCCCGGGCGAGTGGTATCACGACATCGCCGCGCGCCGCATTTACTACTGGCCGCGCCCCGACGAAGAACTCGCATCAGCGCGCGCCGTCGTTCCAGTGCAGGAAACCCTGCTCGAGGTCATCGGCTCGCTCGAGCGCCCCGTCCGCCACGTCGAGTTCCGCGGCCTGCGTTTCGCCCACACCGCTTGGATGCGCCCCGCGCTCGCCGGCCACGTGCCGCACCAGGCCGGCCTCTACATGACCGAGGCCTACAAGATGCTACCGCCGGGCACGCCCGAGAAAAAGGGCCTCGAAAACCAAGCCTGGGTCGGGCGCCCTCCCGGTGTGGTCCGCGTCGAGGCCGCGCATAACATCCGCTTCGAGCGCTGCCGCTTCGAGCGCCTCGCCTCCGCCGGCATCGACGCCGAGCGCGGCCTGCGCGACTTTGCCGTCGAGGGCTGCGTCTTCCGCGACATCGCCGGCAACGGCCTCCAGCTCGGCAAGTTCATGGACGGCGGCGAGGAAACCCACCTGCCCTACAACCCCGCCGACGACCGCGAGGTCAGCGCCCGCCTCCGCGTCGCCAACAACCTCATCACCGATTGCGCCAACGAGGACTGGGGCTGCCTCGGCATCGCCGCCGGCTACATCCGCGAGTCCGTAATCGAGCACAACGACCTCAGCGACTTGCCCTACTCCGGCATCAGCCTCGGCTGGGGCTGGACCTACCTCACCACCGCCCAGCGCGACAACCGCGTCCACGCCAACCGCATCACCCGCTTCGGCCGCATCCTCTACGACTTCGGCGGCATCTACCACCTCTCCGCCTCGCCCGGCACCTGGATCACCGAGAACGCGCTCGGCGGCGTAGTCCTTAATCCCTACGCCGAAAAACCGCACTGGGGACACATCTACCCGGACGAGGGTTCGTCCTACATGATCGTCCGCGACAACTGGACCGAGACCGACCAGCGATTGATCAACACGAAAGCCTACGGCCTCACGTGGGAGCGCAACGGCCCGGATACCTCCGCCGCCATCCGAGACGCCGCCGGCCTGCAGGAGCCTTATCGCGATCTGCTCAGGCTCCTGCCCGCCCGGACCGCGCCAACGCCCTAGCGCCCTGGGTCAGGGCAAGGCCCGGCTCAACACCGCCACGCCGTAGCGCGGCAGCTTCACGCTCGTCAACTGGGCGCCGCCGGCCGCGAGCACATCCGTCATCGCTTCTGGCAACGCGATCTCCTGCGCGCCCTTCGAGAAATTCGTGATCACGTAGACCTCGCGGCCCGCGCCTACACGGCGGCTCACCTTCACGCCTGCCGGCGCCGTGATCACCCCTTGCGTCGCGACTCCCGTCTCCGCCACCCAGCGGCGCGCGAGTTCGTTCATCAAGGCCGCGTCCACCACCGAGCCGAGCAGACTGATCGTGCCTTGCCCTAGCTTCCGCTTGATCGCCGCCGGCGCGCCGCTCAGCCAGTCGTTGCCCGAGCCGAAACGCAGCACGACCTCCACGTCCGGCGCGAGCCGGTCCAACCGCTCCGCCCAAACCGTCGCCTTGCCCGCGCCCCAATCGCCGGCCAGCGGCACATCTTCGAGCAGCGCATAAAACTGCTCCACCCGCGCGCCGACGCTCGGCAAAAGCGGCCCCGGCTGACGCTCCCGGTTGAGCGCGTTAAACGCGTCCTTCATTCCCGTGCGCGGCCCGAGCACGAGATGCCCGCCCGCGCGCACGTAGTCGGCCAGCTTCGCCGCCAGCTCCGGCGACACGACGTTCAAACTCGGCGCGACCACCAGCTTGTAGCGCGAGAGATCCATCGCGGGCGTCACGATGTCCACCGCCTGCGTCCGCTCCCGCAGCGCGCGGTAGTAGTCGATCAGGATCTGCATCTGATCGTAGCGATTGCTGAAGGGATTGAATTCGATCGCCCAGCGGCTGTCGTAGTCGTGGATCACCGCGACCTCCGACACCGGCTCGGTCCCCGCCAGCACCGGGCCCGCCTTGGCGAACTCCACGCCGGCCTGCGCCGCCTCGGCATAGACCGGCACCGGCTCGCCGTCAGGCCCGACCAGCGAGCCATGATACTGCTCCTGCCCGTTGAGCGCGCTGCGCCACTGCCAGTAGGCGATGCAATCCGCTCCGTGCCCGACCGCATGCCAGGCCATCGCGCGCGTTTCACCACGATCAAGCGAGTTGCTCACGGAGCCCCAGTCCACAAAGCCCGGCGGCATTTCCATCACCCAAAAATTCTTCTGCTTCCAGCCGCGCACCAAGTCGTGCGACGCGCCGCTGCGCAGCGGGTCGAGATGCCCGGTGCCGTTCTTGGTTTTATCGAACCAACCCGAGCCGAGATACTCGTCCCACGAGATCACATCGAGATCCGCGGACACGAGCTGACGGTTAAAGCGGTTCGCCCAGCCCAGCCCGCCCAGATTGGTCGTGATCAACTGGCGCGGCTCCACATGACGGCGCAGCACCTCGGTCTGGTTGCGCTGAAAATCCCGCCACGTGTCGGTGACGAAGCGCTTGTGCTCGAGCAACAAGCCCGGGTTCGCGCGGCCGGTCGTCATCGGCACCTGGCTCCACTTCGTGTAAGTCTGGCTCCAATACGCCGTCATCCAGGCCTGGTTGAGCGCGTCCAGCGTGCCGTATTTTTTCTCCAGCCAACGATGGAAGCGCGTGCGCGACTCCGTATCGAAGGAGTCCTCGGTGTATTCGTTTCCGATCTGCCAGGCCACGACGTTCGGATTCTTGCCGAAGCGCAACGCGAGTTGCTCGACGATGCCCCGGCAGAGCTCGCGATACTTCTCGCTGCCGATGGAAAAATGCCGGCGCGAGCCGTGCTGCAGCCGCGAGCCGTCCTCCGCCACGCGCAGGATCTCCGGATACTTCGTCGTCATCCAGGCCGGAGGCGTGTCGGTAGGCGTGCCGATGATCGTCACCATGCCGCGCCGGGCCGCGGCAGCGACCGCGCGCTCCATCCAGTCGAGTTCGTAGCGGCCCTCGGCCGGCTCGAGCGAACTCCACGCAAATTCGCCGATGCGCACCATGTTCAGTCCGGCCGCCTGCATGCGCGCTAGGTCCGCGTCCCACTCCGCCTCCGGCCACTGCTCGGGATACCACGCCGAGCCATACATCAGCGGCGGAATCGGCTTCGGCTCGCCGCTCGCCGCGCCAGGCTCGGCGGCGAGATGGGCGGCGAACCCGCACAGAACAAAAAACAGAAGGCGGATGGGGTATTTCATAAAGCGAGAGGCCTAGGGCCGAACGGTTTTCAGTTCCACCTTAACGGGCTCAAAGCCCGGCGCGGACACCGTCACAACGACCGGCCCGGCCTGATCGGTCGCGCGAACCACCGCCAGCGCGCGACCTTCATGCAGCGCACGCTCAGGCCCGGCGTAGGAGTCGAGCGAGGTCAGATCTCCCGAACCCAGCGCGGCCAAGTTTCCGGCGCCACTCACCTCCACACGGACGCGCGGCGTCGCCCAAGGCTGCCACACGCCGCGCCGGTCCAGCGCTTCGATCGTCACGAAAGCCAAGTCCTGCCCGTCCGCGCGTAGGCGGGAACGATCCACGCTCAGGCGCAGCTTCGTCGCCTCGCCCGCGCTGCGCAGAACAAATCGCTCCACGGCGCGCCCGCCGCGCAGCCCGACCGCCTTCAGCTCGCCCGGTGCGTAGGGCACATCAAAGGCGGCCTTGAACTCCTCCGCGCGCGTCGTCGGCTTTTCGCCGATCACGCGGCCGTTCAGCTCCAACCGCACCGCGTCGTAACGCGAATACACTTCGACCCGCAGCACCTGGCCTTCACGTCCCGGCCAGGTCCAGGTCGGCAGCATCGGAACGACCGACCACGGCGTGGTATTCCACTCTCCCGCGCCATCGCCGGGAGGCCGCACGCGCACGGCCGCATAGAGTTTCTCGCCGCGGTCCCACACGATCTCGCGGTAGTGCGATACGGGCTTGCGCCAGCCGGTCAGGTCGATGTCGCCGCAATAGGCGCCATGCCAGGGAAACATCTCCATCTCCCAGTGCTTCTTCGCCTCCTGCCCGGGCGGAAACACTCGCCCGATACCGGCCTCGCCGAGGTAATCTATCGCGCTCCAGACGAAGTCGCCGATCACGTAAGGATGCTCCGTCATCGCGACCCAGTTGGCGAAGGCCTCGGTCTGATACGACTCCGAAGCCATGATCACGCGGGCCGGCACGCGCGCATGGTCCGCCGCGTGATGCTGCAGCTCGTAGTTGTAGCCCGCCACATCGAGCGCGGCGAATAGCTCATCCAGCTGCGGCCACTTTTCCGACTCGCCGAGTCCGTTCACCCCCGCGGTCACCGGCCGACTCGTATCCTGCTCGCGAATCCGCGCCGCGAGTTCGCGCGCGATGCGCCGGCCGGAGGCGCCGCCGCGCTCAAACATCTCGTTGCCCGTGCTCCACATCACCACCGAGGCGTGATGGCGATCGCGTCGCACCCACGCGTCTACGTCGCGCCGCCACCAGTCTTTGAACAACACGCTGTAGTCCTGCTTGTTCTTCGCCTTCTCCCAGCCGTCGAAAATCTCGTTCACCACCAACAGCCCGAGCCGGTCGCAGGCCTCGAGAAAGGCCGTCGAGGGCGGGTTGTGCGCGGTGCGCGCGGCATTAAAGCCGGCCGCCTTCATCAACTCGACCTTGCGCTCCTCCGCGCGGGCAAAGGCCGCCGCGCCGAGAGGTCCGGTATCGTGGTGCACGTTGCCACCAAGCAGCTTCACCGGCCGGCCGTTCAACTCGAAGCCGCGCTCCGCCGAAACGCTCACGGTGCGGATGCCAAAGTCATACGAGGTCTCGTCGAGCACCCGCGCTCCGTCCGCCGCCAGCACCCGAGCGACGACGCGGTGCAAAATTGGCGACTCGGGCGACCAGAGCCGCGGATCGCGCACCGCCAAGTCGAATTCCCCGCGCCACTCCCCCGACGCCGCCACCGACGCGGCACGGCGATCCTTCGCCAGCACACGCCCGCGCGCATCGCGCAGCTCCGTCTCGACCAGCACCTCGCGCGAGGCAGCGGACGCGTTGGCCAGTTCCGCATGCACGCGCAGGCGCGCCTGCTTTTCGGACAACTCTTCCGTTGTCACCCAAAGTCCGCCCGCCGGCACGTAAACGGGATCCGTCACGCGCAACCAGACCGGCCGATAGAGTCCCGAGCCCGAATACCATCGGCTGTTCGGCTGCGCGCTGTTGTCCACCCGCACCGCGAGCGTGTTGCCCGCGCCGAGCCGAAGATGCGGCGTCAGATCAAAACGGAAAGGCGTGTAGCCATAGGCCCAGCGTCCGAGCGAGGCGCCATTGAGCCAGACCTCCGCCCCCATCGCCGCGCCTTCAAACTCGATTTCCACCCGCCGTCCCGCCCAAGCCTCCGGCGCGTCCAGGTTCAGTCGATACCAGCCCGCGCCGGTCGGAAAATACCCGCCGTGCCCCGCCGTCGGCGCCGCCGCATCCACCGGACCGGCGATGCTCCAGTCGTGTGGCAAAACCACCGCCGACCACGTGGCGTCGTCAAACCTAGCCGCCTCCGCCCCGGCCGCCTCGCCTCGGTGAAAACGCCAGCCCGCATCGAGCCGACGCTCCTCGCGCGCCGCCGAAAAGGCAGTCAGGGTCGAAATCAGAGCGCAGATCATCCAGCGAAGCATAGGGTATGGGGTATTAAAAGGAGAACCGAGCGCCGGCTGCGCTCAGGCCGCCGCCACCGGCCGACGTTTCACGAGCAGCAGATGCTCGGCCGCGAGCACCGTCTCGCCGCGCTGGTTCATCGACTCGACCAACTCCACCACGACGCCATGGTCCGCTCGCTTCGGGTGGTCGCGCTTCTCTTTCACCGTGCAACGCGCGGTGATCGTGTCGCCGATGAAGACCGGCTTGATAAAGCGCATGCGGTCGTAGCCATAGGAAAACGCGACCGGGTTTATCTCGCCGGCCGTCTGCCCGACCGCGACCGAGAAGATCAGCGTGCCGTGCGCGATGCGTTGCTTGAAATCCTGCGTCTTGCACCACTCCGCATCCATGTGATGCGGGTAAAAATCGCCCGTCTGCCCGGCGTGCATCACGATGTCGGTTTCGGTAATCGTCCGCCCGCCCGAGCGACGCTCGGAGCCGACGACGTAGTCTTCGAAATAGCGTGGGGTCATGGTCGGAAAATCGATTCAGGGTTTGGAAAGGCCCAGCGAGCGCGTGATCTCCTCCGCCGCGACCTGCAACGCCTTCACCAGCGCGCTCTCGTCCTCGCGCGTGCCGCGCTTCATGAGGCGCGTCACCGCCAGCGCCGCGCCACCCGCGCCGGCCCAGCCCACGCGCACCGCCACATCGCGCACGCCCTCGATCGTCTCGCTCTCCGCGGTCGACACGCCGGCGCGCCCGATCTCGACCAAGCCCGCGCGAAACGTCGTCCGCGCCCGGCCCGCCAAGGCCTTGCCCGCCGCCGAGGCCCCCAAGGCCTCCTCGAGCGCCGCGTCCTCCAGGCCCGACAAAAGCAGCCGCCCGGAGGCCGTCGTCACGGGGTCGAACTCGCCGCCGACCTCGATCGAAACCCGCACTCGCGCCGGACTCTCCTGCTGCGCCACCACCAGCAGGCGCCCGCGCTCCAACACGCTCAGATGACACGACTCGCCGATCTTCTCGGTGAGCGTCTGCATCGGCCGCCGCGCCGCCCCGAGCAGTTTGGCCATCGGCGAATGCGCGTGCGTCAGCGCATAGAGCTTTAAAGTCAGCGCGTATTTGCCCGAGAGCTCGTCGCGCGAGAGATAGCCGCGCTGCTCCAGGCAAGCCAGCATGCGAAACAACTCGCTGCGACTTCGCTCCAAACGCGTCGCCAGCTCGGCCAGCGATTGCGGGGAATCGGCCGCGGCAAGCGTCTCAAGAATATCGAGGCCCTTCTCCAAGGCCGGCACGGGGTAGGCGGGGCTTTTGGCCATTTTATGCTTGCCGTTACGTTCGCTAATAAAACTGTGTTTTGCAAATAAAAACCGTGGATTTGCCCCGTCCATTGGCCGCTCTGCTGCCTCGCAGCCCCCGCCCGATCGTGATCATCGGCGCCGGAGGAATCGTGCGCGACGCCCATCTGCCGGCCTACCGCCTCGCCGGCTTCCCCGTCGCGGCCGTCCACGACCTGGACTTCGACCGCGCCCGCGCGCTCGCCGCCGATTTTGGCATCCCCAAGGCCCACCCCACGCTCGCCGAGGCCGTCCACGAGGCTCCCGCGGGCGCGGTTTACGACGTCGCCGTCCCCGCCTCCGCCCTGCCCCACGTGCTCGCCGCCCTGCCCGACGGCGCGCCCGTGCTGATCCAGAAGCCTTTCGGGGAAAACCTCGCCCAAGCTCGCGAGCTTCTCGCGCTTTGCCGACGCAAGCGCCTTCGCGCCGCGGTTAACTTCCAGCTCCGCTACGCCCCCGCGGTGCTCGCCGCGCGCGAGCTCATTGCATCGGGCGCCATCGGCGAGGTGCATGACATCGAGGTCCGCGTCACCGTTCACATGCCCTGGCACTTGTGGACCTTCCTCGAGAAGTCGCCTCGCGTCGAGATCCTGTATCATAGCGTTCACTACCTCGACTTGATTCGCTCTTTCGCCGGAGAGCCGGAGGGCATCTATGCGAAGACGCTCCGATCCCCGCTCGCCCCGCGCCTGCACTCCACGCGCACCGCGATGATCCTCGACTACGGAGAGCGCATCCGCGCCACCGTCACCGCCAACCACGGCCACGACTTCGGCCTCCGCCACCAAGAAAGCTACATCAAGTGGGAAGGCACCCGCGGCGTCATCAAGACGCAGCTTGGTCTGCTCATGGATTACCCGCGCGGTGTGCGCGACTACCTCGAGGTCTGCTCCTACGATCCCGCCGCCCACTCGGCTACGCCCCCGGTTTGGCGCGAAGAGCCGCTCGGCGGTTCCTGGTTTCCCCACGCCTTCATCGGCACCATGGCCGAGGTCATGCGCCACGCCAACGGCGAGACCGGCGAGCCGCCCACCCGCGCCGAGGACGCCGCCCGCACCATGGCCCTCGTCGAGGCCGCCTACGCGTCGAGCGCGCAAGCCGCCACGCCCATTCCATCCCTATGAGCCAGCCCACCCGCCTCCGCGGCATGACCTGGGGGCACACGCGCGGCTACCTGCCCGTCGTAGCCACCGCCCAGCGTTTCCAGGAAATGCACCCAGACATCGAGATCGTCTGGGAAAAACGGTCCCTCAAGGCCTTCGAGGAGTTCCCGGTGGAGAAACTCGCCGCCGATTACGACCTGATGGTGATCGACCATCCTTTCGTCGGCTACGCCGCCGCGCACGGCCCCTTGCTCCCGCTCGATGAACACCTCCCGGCCGACTTCCTAGCCGATCAGGCGGCAAACTCCGTCGGCGCCTCCCATCCGAGCTACACCTACGGCGGCAACCACTGGGCCCTTGCGATCGACGCCGCCACGCCGGTGGCCTTCTGGCGCGCCGATCTGCTCGCGCGTTTCGGCTTCGCCGCGCCCCGCACATGGGACGAGTTGATCGCGCTCGCCCGCGCCGGCCACGTCGAGATCCCGGCCGCTCCGATCAACTGCCTGATGAATTTCTACACGTTCTGCGTGGCCGTCGGCGAGACGCCCTTCGCCACCCGCGAACGCGTCGCCTCCCTCGACACCGGCCGCGTCGCCCTCGCCCGCCTGCGCGAGCTGATCTCGCTCTGCGATCCCGGCTGCTGGACGCGCAACCCCATCGCCTCGCACGATCTGGTCGCCTCCGCCGACAACACCCGCATCGCCTACTGCCCGCTCGCGTATGGCTATTCCAACTACGCCCGGGCCGGCTACGCCGCGCACCGGCTCGTCTTCGGCGCCCCTCCCTCGCTGAACGGCGCCGCGCTCCACACCACGCTCGGCGGCACCGGACTCGCCGTCTCCGCCCTGCGGCCCAATCGCGCCGCCGCCCTCGCCTACGCCGAGTTCACGGCCTCCCCCGAGGTGCAGCGCACGCTCTACGCCGCCGCCGGCGGCCAGCCCGGCCACCGCGCCGCCTGGCTCGACGCCTCGAACAACGCGAGCAGCGGCGACTACTTCACCCGCACCCTCCCCGTGCTCGACAACGCCTTCCTCCGCCCGCGTCACAACGGCTACATGGAGTTCCAGGAACGCGGCGGCCCGATCGTGCACGCCGCCCTGCGCGGCACGCTTTCCGATGTCGAGGCCCTCGCCCGCCTCGACGCCCTCTACCTGCACTCGCTCGCCTCCGCTCCCCTTTTCGCATGAAGCCGCTCGAAGGCCTCCTCGTTCTCGATTTCGCCCAGTTCCTTGCCGGGCCCTGGGCCGCCACGCGCCTCGCCGATCTAGGCGCGCGCGTCATCAAGATCGAGCGCCCCGGCGGCGGCGACATCTGCCGTCAGCTCTACATCTCCAACCTCTCGCTCGACGGCGACAGCACGCTCTTCCACTCGATCAATCGCAACAAACAGAGCTACGCCGCCGACCTCAAAAACCCGGATGACCTCGCGAAGGTTAAGCAGCTCATCGCCCGCGCCGACGTGGTGATCCAAAACTTCCGCCCTGGCGTGATGGAGCGCATCGGCCTCGGCTACGAAGCCTGCGCCGCGCTCAATCCGCGTCTCGTCTACGGCGTCGTCACCGGCTACGGCCCCACCGGCGAATGGGTTGAAAAGCCCGGCCAGGACCTGCTCGCCCAAGCGCGCTCCGGTCTCGCCTACCTCAACGGCAACGCCGACCAGCCGCCTTTGCCCTTCGGCCTCTCCGTCGCCGACCTCACCGCCAGCGCCCACCTCGTGCAGGGCCTCCTCGCCGCGCTCGTGCGCCGCGGCGTCACCGGCAAGGGCGGCCTCGTCGAAGTCAGCCTGCTGGAGTCGATCCTCGATCTGCAGTTCGAGCTCACCACCACCTTCCTCAACGACGGCGGAAAGGCCCCCGAGCGCAGCGCGATCAACAACGGCAACGCCTACCTCGGCGCGCCCTACGGCATCTACGCCACCGCCGACGGTTTTCTCGCGCTCGCGATGGGCTCGATCCTGAAGCTGGGCGAACTCCTCGAACTGCCCGCGCTCGCCGCCTTCTCCGATCCGCAGACCTGGTTCACCCGTCGCGACGAGATCAAGCGCCTCATCGCCGCGCACCTCGCGACGCAGCCGACTACGCACTGGCTCTCGCGTCTCGAGCCCGCCGACTACTGGTGCGCCGAGGTGTTGTCCTGGGAAAAGCTCTGGCGCACCGACGCGTTCAAGACGCTCGATTGGGAACAGCCGATCACGCGCGAGGACGGCCCGACGATGCGCACCACCCGTTGCCCGATCACCATCGACGGCCAGCGCTTCAAGTCGCCTCTCGGCTCCCCGCGCGTCGGCCAACACACCGCCAAGATCCAGGCCGAATTCGGCCTTTAAGCTAAAATCCCCGTTTCCTGCGCTCCTTTCTTAGCTCCCTGCTCCTCGCTCCCTTCTCCCAGCTCTTACCCCATGTCCCCCGAAGCCTCCCCCCTCGTCGGCACGCTCCTGCACACCATCGGAGCCGGCTCCGCCGCGCTTTGCTACGCGCCGCAACGCTACGTCAAACACTGGAAATGGCAGACCTACTGGCTCGTCCAGGCCGCCGCCTGCTGGCTCGTGCTGCCCTGGATCTTCGCCGTCGCCACCATTCCCCAGCTCGGGACCGTGCTCGCCGAGGCGCCCGGCGCCGCGATGCGCAACTCCTACCTCCTCGGCGTCCTCTACGGCGTCGGCGGCATCGCCTTCGGCGCCGCGATCCGCCACCTCGGCTTCTCACTCACCTACGCGCTCGCCATCGGCCTCTCCTGCGTGCTCGGCACGCTCATTCCGCCGATCATGGCCGGAAAACTCGGTGAAACCCTCGCCAACACTGGCGGCACCTACGTGATTGGTGGAGTTGTCCTCGGCGCGATCGCGACCTTCGTCACCGGCCTCGCCGGCTTCCGCAAGGAGCGCGAACTGACGAAGGTGGAAGACGAGTCCATCGCCCCTTTCGATGTTCCCACCTTCAATCCCCGCCTCGGCCTGCCCATCGTGATTCTCGCGGGCGTCCTCTCCGCCGTCTTCAGTTTCTCGCTCGCCGCCGGACAACCGGTCGCCGACGTCGCCGCGAAATACGGCGCCGGCGATTTCCAAGGCAACGTCATCTACCTCTTCTCCCACTCGGGCGCCTTCACCACCACGCTCATCTACTGCCTCTACCTCATCATCCGCGACCGCTCCGCGGGGGAGTTCCGCTCCGCCGGCGGCGCCAGCCTCGCGCGCAACTACGCACTCTCGGCCCTCACCGGCCTGCTCTGGTATTTGCAGTTCTTCTTCTACGGCCTCGGACACGTCCGCATGGGCGAGTTCAAGTTCTCCAGCTGGGCGATCCACATGATCATTCTTATTCTCCTCAGCTGCGGCTTCGGCGTGGCGATCGGCGAATGGAAATCCTGCCGCCCCGCCACCAAGTTCGTCATCACCGTCGCGATCACCCTGCTCTTCGCCGCCGTCGGCCTGCTCACCTACGGCAACTACCTCGCCGCCCCGCCCGCTCCGGCCGCGCACTAGGCAACCTGTTCGCCATGCACCTGATCGACACCCACCTTCACCTCTGGGATCTCGAGCACCTGCCCTACTCGTGGTGCGCCGGCATCCCCGCGCTGAACCAGAGCTTCCGCCTGCACGACTACCTCGCCGCCTCCGCCGGCACGCCGATCACGAAGGCCCTGTTCATGGAGTGTGACGTCGACGACCCGCGTCAGCTCGACGAAGCCCGCGCCATCCAAGCGCTCGCCGACGCGCACCCGCTCATCGCCGGCATCATCGCCAGCGCCCGCCCCGAGCGCGCCGATTTCCCCGCGCAGCTTGAGCAACTCTCCGCCCTGCCCAAGCTCCGCGGTCTGCGCCGCGTGCTCCACGTCGCGCCCGACGCGGTTTCGCGACAAACGCTCTTTCGCGAAAACCTCCGCCGCCTGCCCAGGCTAGGCCTGACCTTCGATCTCTGCGTGCTCGCGCGCCAGCTGCCGCTCGCCCGCGAGCTCGTCGACGCCTGTCCAGAGGTGAGCTTCATCCTCGACCATTGCGGCGTGCCCGACGTAAAGGCCGGCGCCGGCGCGCTCGACCCTTGGCGCGACGAAATCCATGACCTCGCCGAGCGCCCCAATGTCCATTGCAAGATCAGCGGCCTCGTCGCCTACACCGCCGCCGACTGGACCGTCTCCGACCTGCACCCCTGGGTCGACCACGTCGTCACCTGCTTCGGCTGGGATCGCGTTGTCTGGGGAGGCGACTGGCCGGTCTGCACGCTCGGCGCCCCGCTCTCCCGCTGGGTCGCCGCCACCGGCGAGCTTTTCTCCGGCGCCGGCACCGACGAACGCGCCCGCCTCTACCACCGCAACGCCGAACGCCTCTATCGTGTTTAAACTCGTTTCCAAAATCGCCCTCGTCACCGGCGCCGGTTCCGGCATCGGCCAAGCCATCGCCCAGACCCTCGCCGCCGCCGGGGCGCGCGTGATCGTCGCCGACCTAAACGCCGCCGCCGGCGAAGGCACCGTCGCCGCCATCCGCGCCACGGGCGGAGCCGCCGAGTTCGCCGCGCTCGACGTCGCCGATCCCGCCGCCGCCGAGGCCCTAGCCGCCCGCGTCGGCCCGATCGACATCCTCGTCAACAACGCCGGCATCGGCCACGTCGGCAACCTCCTGCAAACCAGCGCCGCCGACCTCGACAAGCTCCACGCGGTAAACGTCCGCGGCCCCTTCAACCTCTGCAAGGCCTTCGTCCCTGCCATGCTCGAGCGCGGCTCCGGCAGCGTGATCAACCTCGCCTCCATCGGCGGCGTGGTCGGCGTGCGCGACCGCCTCGCCTACACCGTGACCAAACACGCCGTCGTCGGCCTCACCAAGGTCCTCGCCCTCGACCACTCGCACACCGGCGTGCGCTTCAACGCCATCTGCCCCGGCCGCGTCGAAACCCCCTTCGTCAAAAACCGCATCGCCGAGTATCCCGATCCCGCCAAGGCCTACCGCGAGATGTCCGCCACCCAGCTCACCGGGCGCATGGCGCGCCCCGAGGAGATCGCCGCGTCCGCCCTCTACCTCGCGAGCGACGAGGCCGCCATGGTCACCGGCAGTTGCCTCCTGATCGACGGGGGCTGGAGCGCCGGCAAATAATCCGTTTCCTACCCCTCTTCATGAAGATCATCCGCTACATCGATTCCGCCGGCGCCACGCACCACGCCGCCGAACAAGCCGACGGCTCCGCGCTCCGCATCGAGGGCGACATCTACGGCGCACACCGCGTCACCACCGAGCGCGCCCAAATCGCCAAGCTCCTCGCGCCCATCGCGCCCACCCAGATCCTCTGCATCGGGCTCAACTACCGCCAGCACGCCGCCGAGACCAACGCCAAGGTCCCCGAGCGCCCCATCCTTTTCGTGAAGGGCATCAACACCCTCCAGCACCCCGGCGAACCGATCCTCATCCCGCAGCACCTGCGCAGCGACGAGGTCGACTACGAGTGCGAGCTTGCTGTCGTCATCGGCAAGGCGGGCAAAAACATCCCGCGCGCCCGCGCGCTCGACCACGTGCTCGGCTACACCTGCTGCAACGACGTCTCCGCCCGCGATCACCAGATCAAGCTCGGCGGCGGCCAATGGTGCCGCGGCAAGTTCTTCGACACCTTCGCCCCGCTCGGCCCGCGCCTCGTCACCCCCGACGAGATCCCCAATCCCAACGCGCTCAAGATCGCCACCATCCTCAACGGCGAGCGCGTGCAGGACTGGAACACGAACGACATGATCTTCGACGTGCCCGCCCTCATCGAATATCTGAGCGGTAGCACCACGCTCGTCCCCGGAACCGTCATCCTCACCGGCACCCCCCAAGGCGTCGGCATGGCCGCCAAGCCGTCACCGCGCTGGCTCCGCCCCGGCGATCAGGTCAGCATCGAGATCGAAAAAATCGGCACGCTCACGAACCCCGTGGCGCTCGAGCCGGTCTAAGTTCTCGAACTCAATGAATCCTCTCCGCAAAACGGCGGCCGCGCTCCTCGCGCTTGCGACGCTTGGCCTGCTCGTCGCAGCACCCGCCGCCATTTTGCGAGCCGAAGGGGAACAGGTCCGCCCCGCCGTCGCCCCCTTCCCCGCCGGCAAGCCTCGTCTGGTCTCCGCCAAACTCATGCGCGAGATCCACGAGCAGGTGAAAACGCCTCACAAGGTCGGCGTCGTCATTCCCGCCGAGCCCGGCGAACTCCTCGATTGCCCAAACGTCTTCCGCCACGGCGGACGCTGGTTCATGGTCTTCGTCGCGAACAAGGATAAGGTCGGCTACGAGACCCACCTCGCCGTCAGCGACGACCTGCTCACGTGGAAACGCCTCGGCGTCATCCTCCCCTTCGCCAAGCAGGGCTGGGATGCCTGGCAGGCCGCCGGCGGTCTCGCCCTCTACGATACCCGCTGGGAGGGTGCCACTCACGAACTCGGCACCCACGAGGGCCACTACTGGCTCTCCTACCTCGGCGGCGCGCTCCAAGGTTACGAGACCGACCCGCTCGCCATCGGTCTTGCCCAAAGCGACGATCCTTCCGCGCTCCGCCCCTGGTCGCGCATCGCGGAAAATCCAGTCCTCTCCCCCGCCCAGTCCGACACGCGCGACTTCGAGCACACCACGCTCTATAAAAGTGCCGTCGTGCGCGACGAGGCCCGCACGCTCGGCGCCGAGTTTGTCATGGCCTACAACGGCAAGGCTCCGCCCTACGGCCAGGAGCAGATCGGCCTCGCCATTTCCGACGACCTCCGCACCTGGCGCCGCTTCGGACACGGCCCGGTGGTGAACAACGTCGGCGCCGCGCCCTGGTCGATCAGCGGCGACCCGCAACTCGTCAAAATCGGCGACATCTGGGTGATGTTCTACTTCGGTGCCTTCTGGAAACCCGGCGCCTTCGACACCTTCGCCGCCTCCTATGATCTCATCCACTGGACCAAGTGGGACGGCCTGCACCTCGTCGAGCCGAGCGAGCCATACGATCAACAATTCGCCCACAAGCCCTGGGTCTTAAAACACGAGGGCGTCGTCTATCACTTCTACTGCGCCGTCGGCGACAAAGGGCGTGTTATCGCGCTCGCGACCTCCAAAGATCTCCGCGCTCGCGACGTCGCGATTTCGCCATGATCGTCCGACTCCTCTCCGCCCTCTCGCTCGCGTTCGCGACCACGACCACGTTCGCAGCCACCGCAAATGCTCCGCGCGACGAGGCGCGCTACGTCGTCCTGACCTCGCCCGGCGAACACCTCTTCGAGTCCACCCCGCTCGGCAACGGCCGCCTTGGTGCCGCGCTCTACGGCGGCATCACCGAGGAACGTATCGTTCTCAACGAGACCGGCCTGTGGTCCGGCTCGCCCCAGGAGGCCGACCGCCCCGACGCGCACAAGGCCCTGCCGGAAATCCGCCGCCTCCTGCTCGAAGGCAAAAACCACGAGGCCGAGGCGTTGGTGAACTCCAACTTCACCTGCGCCGGCGCAGGCTCGGGCAAAGGCTCCGGCGCCAATGTCCCCTACGGTTGCTACCAAACCCTTGGCAACCTGCGCCTCATCTTCACCGATTCGTCCGCCACCAAACCTGTCACAAACTACCGCCGCACCCTCGACCTCGTCGAAGCGGTCGGCCGGCTAGACTACGAGCAAGACGGCGTGCGCTTCACCCGCGAGGCCTTTGTCAGCGCGCCCGACGAGGTCATCGTGATTCGCCTGGGCGCCAGCGCGCCCGGCCGCATCTCTTTCGATGCCCGCCTCGACCGCCCCGAGCGCTTCGCCGTAGAATCTTACGGTGCCGGCGACCTGCTGATGCACGGCCAGCTCAACGATGGCCGAAACGGCGACGCAGGCGTGCGCTACGCCGCCGCCTTGAGGATCATCCAGCGCGGCGGCTCCATCGAGAACATCGAAAACACAGTCCGCGTGCGAGGCGCCGACGAGGCGCTGGTGTTCGTCACCGCCGCCACCGACATCAAGACTTTCGCCGGTCGCAAAATCACCGCAGCAAGGGACGCGGCGGTGGACGACATGGATCGCGCCACCGGCCATGTCCCGCCAGGCCCGCACGACTTGATTTCGTCCGAGTATAGGGCGGCCCGCGCCGCCGAGAAATCCTACGGAAAACTCCGCGCCGCGCACGTCGCCGACTACCGTCGCTATTTTGATCGCGTCGCCCTCGAGCTCGGCGCGCCCGACCCCGTCGCCGCCGCGCGCTCCACGCCCGAGCGGCTCAAGGCATTCTACGAGGGCGGCGCCGATCCCTCGCTCGCCGCGCTCTTCTTCAACTTCGGCCGCTACCTGCTCATCTCCTCCTCGCGCCCCGGCGGCCTGCCGGCGAATCTCCAAGGCATCTGGGCCGACAAGATCCAGACCGCGTGGAACGGCGACTGGCACACCAACATCAACGTGCAGATGAACTACTGGCCCGCGGAGACCACCAATCTCTCCGAGCTGCACGAACCGCTCTTCGCGCTCATCGGCTCGCTCGTCGCGCCGGGCGAAAAAACCGCCAAGGCCTACTACGGAGCGCGTGGCTGGGTGTCCTTCTTGCTCTCGAATCCCTGGGGCTTCACCTCCCCCGGCGAATCCGCCTCCTGGGGCTCCACCGTATCCTGCTCCGCCTGGCTCTGCCAACATCTCTGGGACCACTATCTCTTCACCGGCGACCGGGTTTTCCTTGAGCGCATCTACCCGATTCTCAAGGGCTCGTCCGAGTTCTACCTCGACATGCTCATCCTCGAGCCGAAGAGCGGCTGGCTGGTCACCGCGCCGTCCAACTCGCCGGAAAACGCCTTCCTCCTCGACGGCAAACCCGCCCACGTCTGCCTCGGCCCGACCGCCGACCAGCAGATGTTGCGCTACCTCTTCGCCGCCACCCGCGAAGCCGCCACACTGCTCGACCGCGATCAGTCTCTCCGCGCCGAACTCGCCGCCGCCCGACCTCGCCTCGCGCCCACCCGCCTCGGCGCGGACGGCCGCGTGATGGAGTGGCTCGAGGAATACCCCGAGGCCGATCCGCAGCACCGTCACATCGCCCACCTCTGGGGCCTTTATCCGGGCAACGAGATCACTCCGCGTGGCACGCCCGAGCTCGCCGCCGGAGCGCGCAAGACCCTCGACGTCCGCGGCGACGGCTCCACCGGCTGGAGCCTCGCCTACAAAATGGGCATGTGGGCCCGGCTCGGCGACGGCGACCGCGCGCACAAAATCTTCCGCAACGCGCTCAAGCCCGCAGACGCCGCCACGACCAAGGTCCGTTTCAGCGGCGGCACCTACGCCAACCTCTTTGGCTCCCACCCGCCCTTCCAGATCGACGGCAACTTTGGCGGCGCGGCCGCCATCGCCGAGATGCTGCTCCAAAGTTCCGCCACCGGGATCGAGCTGCTCCCCGCCCTGCCCACGGCCTGGCCCGAAGGCTCGGTTCGCGGCCTGCGCGCCCGCGGCGGCTTCGAGGTCGATCTCAGCTGGCGCGAGGGAGGCCTGACCACCGCCACGATACGCAGCGTTGGAGGCGCCAAGACCACCGTGCGCCATGGTGATAAAATCATCCCGCTGGAGCTGGCTCCCCGCGAAACCCGCGAACTGCGCTTCTGAGCGGCCGAAACGCCGAGCCGTCGCCCCGCCGGGCCTTTACCGAAACTCCACCCGCACCGGGTTGAGCAAACGCACCGGACCGAGGAGACCGGAAGCCACGAGCGGCTCGTCCGCGTCGTAGAAATTCCAGGTCGAGAAAGTCGTGCGGCCACCGGGCGGCTTCGGCCGGCCGTCCTTATACCAATCGGGCAGCTTCACGATGCCGTGCGGGTCGTTGCCGTGCTCGTCGCGCAGACCGAACTCGTCCTCCGCGGGCAGCGACTGGTCGCCGATCAAGCGATTCGTCCACAGATTCGTCACCCGCACCTCGAGATCGTTGTCCCCCGCGCGCACGAGCTCGGTGATGTCGGCACGATAAGGCTCCTTCCAAACCACGGGCACGGCACGGCCATTGACCAAGATCTCGGCGAGCACCTCGACGCGCCCAAGATCGAGCACCACGCGACGGCCCGCCTCGAGCCACTCGCGTGGCACGGTCATGCTCTTTCGATAAGTCGCCGTGCCGGAGAAATGCCGCACGCCTGGATCCTCGTGCAGGTGCAGGGAACGCAATTCGGGCAACTCGATCCGCGCCGGCGCGCCGCGCCCGGCTTGAAACTCCACCTTCCACGCGCCGTCGAGGTCGCGCGGCTCACCTGGACGGGCCTCGACCGCTTTTCCGTCCAAACCCAGTTGGTAACGCCCCGGCTCCCACGCGAGCAGGCTCGCGCCACCGGCCGCGTTGCGCGTCACGTCGCCCACGACCGGCAAGACAGGCGCGGGCACGCCCTCGGAGACCAGCTCGCGCAGATCCGCCTCGCCTAGCGCGCGGTCGAAGGAGCGCACGCCGGCGGAGTTACCCTCGAAGTAAAACACGTTGCCGCGCGAGGGCGGCGCCGTCTCCTTCGCCGCCTTGGCGAGGGACTCAAGGCCGGGGAAATAGAGCGTGTAGTCGACCGGCGGCGGCGGAGAGCCGACTCCTCCGTGGACCTTCTTGCCCGAGCGCAGACCCTCGCGGACGAACTCGCCGTTCACGTAGAGCGAGGGCGTGCCGTCGCGATAAACGACCGCGACATGCGTCCAGCCGGACACCGGCCGCTCCGACACCAAAACCGCCGGACAGGAATCCCACGCGCGCTCGACCACGAAGATGCCGTTGCGCCCGACCGCGAGTCCGGCCGTGGCCGCACCGGCGCCAAAGCGCGCTTCGCCCGGATCGGCCGGGATCGCGTAGAACTTGCCCACCTCGTCGATGCGACCGCTCACGCTCTCCTTCGGCATGGCGCGCAGATCGGTGTCGGGCTTCACCCAGATCGCCATCGTGAAACCACCCGCCGGCGCGGGGGCCGTGACGGGCGGCAACGGAGCCGCGGACAAGATCGGCCGGCCATCCTTGCGCAGCTCGGCCGCGAGCGGCTCACCCGGGCGGCGGAAAAGCACGAAGACCGACTCGCCGGGCTCCAGACGCAGCGGCAGATCGGCGCGATCGCCACGCGTGGAGAAAATCGCCGCGTCGCCGCGTTCGCCCGTTTCGGGACGCCAGAGCTCCGGCTGACGGCCGGCCATGCCGCGGAAGGAGGCGAGGCCTTCCTCGACCCGGCGCTGACGATTGGAAACGAAATAGAGATCGCCGTCGTCGAGACGCCGATGCTGCCAGGACAAGGCGCTGTCGGGCTGCGGAGACTCGAAAAAGAAATCCGGAGCGACCTTCGCCCGGGCGAGCGCCTCGCCGATAGTCTTCACCTCGCTCCACACGCGCCGCCGGGCCTCGCCCTCGCGCGACGCGCGCCAGATCTCGGCCACATCGGCCAACATCGCCGCCTCGCTATCGGGAAAGCCGCGCAGTGTGGGCGAGAAGCTTGGACGCGGCCCGAACAGCGCCGCGCCCGCCTCGACAAACCCGCGCAAACGGCGGGCCAGCTCCGGGCGCATCGCCTCCATCTCTTTCGGCAAAACCAATAGGCGGTAGCGGCCGCCCTCGGGCAGCACGTAGTCGCCGTTTTCCACGCGCAGGCGGTTCAGCAGCACGTCGGCGTTGACCAGATCGTAGGTGTAGCCGGGCGGCAGCACCGGCATCGCCATCTGCGAGGGATCGGGCGCGCGCTCACCGGTGAAATACAACACGTCGGCGACCGGCCGCCCGTGACGAAGCACCTGCTGCGTCCGGGCGAGGTAGCGGGTCCACTCGCCGGCCTTCTCATACCAAGTGTTGGTGCGCTCGAGGTGCGAACCGTAGGGCCCCATCGTCATGCCGGGCACCGCGTCCGGATGCGGCTGGTGCGCATAGCGGTGGAAGTAAAACTGGTTCACGCCCGCCGCCATCATGTCGTCGCCGAGAATTTTGAGCGCGTAAGGATACTCCAACCAACGCGAGGTGCGGAACTCGCCGGTGAAAGCCTCCGCCGCCACCACGGGCCTGCCGTAGATGTGCGCGGCGGACGTCACCATCTTAACCGGGCGATTCGGAGTCCACGGCGTGCGGGTCCAGAACTCGGTCATGGGCACGTCGGGCAGGCCGCAGACGCGCAGCTCGTCGAAATTGCCCGGGCCGTAGCCTTCCACGTAGAAGGTCAAACCGTGCTCGCGGGCGAGCGAGGCGGCGCGGCCGTAGTAATACTCGGCCATCATGTCGGCCTGCACGCGGCGAAAGTCGTAGAGGAAGCGCTCGGTGCGCGCCGCGTCGCCGACCACGCGGCCGAGCAGCGCGGGCATGTAACCGAGAATCGAATACCCGGCTCGGCGCTCAAACTCGTCCGGAAAATTCCGCGTCCAGTTCTGCATGCCCGCCTCGTAGCTGTCGATTTCAAGGGAGCGTAGCGCTCCGGCGCCGGCGGCTTTAGCGTCCGCCATCACCTGATCGATGACGGTCTTAAAGTGCAGCTCGATGCCGGCGGGGTCGAGTTTGTCGCACTCGAGGCCGCGGCCGGCTTCGGAGGCGGCGACATTTTCTTTGCCGGTCGTGGTGTGGCCGAAACGCAGCACGGTCCACGAGCCCGGGGGCGCTTCCCAGCGGAGGCGGCCATCGCGCATGAAAGTGCCCAGGTCGCGCACCGTGGTCGGGTCGATTCCCGCTGGGTTCCTCTCCGGCAGTCGGAGCTGCCCGGTGACGCGGTAGTCGAAGTTGGCTTTCGCGCCCCAGTCGTGGACGCGGGGCGAGCGGTGAAAAACGAGTTCGCCGATCGAGCCCGAACGCGTGGGCGTTAGCCGCAGGAAGCGCGCGGTCACCGGCTCGGCAAAGTCGCGCACGGTCGGCCCCGCAATGCCTTGGCGAGGCGGATTGGCCACGCGGCCGAGCGACGTGAAATTTTGTCTGTCGGCCGAGACCTCCAGGTTGAGCGTGGCAAAACGTTTTCCCTCGGCAGCCCAGGCGCTGAGCCCATGCAGGGCAACCGGGCGAACAAACTCCAAGGTCAGCGGCCGCCCCTCGGTGAACTCGATCGAAGTGGACGCGAGGCCGTCGCTCAGCGTCGCCGCGGGCAGCTCGGCGCCGTCGGCGGTGGCGAGGCGGGCGATCTCGTCCTCGTAGCGCGTCTCCTCGCCGGGCTGCGCCGGGAAGGCGATCACCGTGGCGTCCGCGTAGTAGCCTCGGTTGGCCTGCGGACGGGCGAGAGCGAGATCGACGAGGCCTCCGCCGCGCACCGTGGTCTCGGTCCAGACGAGTTGCTGCATCGAGCGCTCGGGCGTGATCCAGGGACCGCCGGAGGACGACCAGCCGGGACCGTTTTGCATGCCGGCGTCGAGCCCGAGCCGATTCGCCTCGCGGATGGCGTGGGTCATCAACTCGCGCCAGCGCGGCTGCAGATAGGCCGCCGGCCCGGCGGGCAGATAGGTGCTGCCGTCGTAGGCGAAAAAACCGCCGACGCCGGCCTGCTTCATCGCCTCGAGGTCGCGCGTGATGCCATCCGCGGTGACGTTGCCGTTCATCCAGAACCAGAAGGTGCGCGGGCGGGCGGAATCGGGGGGCGCGTCAAAGTCGCGGGCCGGATTCGCGCCTTCGCCCGCGCGCGGGGCCGCGGCCGACGCTCCGCCGCAGGCCAAAAGGAAGGCGGCGACGTAGCGGGAGACGCGGGCGAAGGGAATCATCGGGCTGCGAACACGATTCACGGGGACGACGTGGCTGAGTCGGTCGGCCGACGGCGCCAGTAGTTGGCCAGGAGCGAGCCGGAGATGTTCATCCACGGGCTGAAGACGGCGGCGGCCAGGCCGACCGTGGCCAGTTTGCCCATCGCGCCGGCCAGGCCAGAGGCCATGCCGCCGTTCTGGAGCCCCACCTCGATCGCGACGGTGCGACACGAGGCGCGGTCCAGGCGGGCAAGACGGGCGAGCCAATAGCCGAAGAAATAGCCGGCGCCATTGTGCATCGCGGCGGTCACGAAAAGCAGGCCCCCGACCAGCAGCAGGTTGTTGCGACCCGCCGCCGTGGTGATCGTGGTGAAATAGACGATGCCCGCCATCGAGAGAAAGGGCATGAACTTTTCGAGACGGGGCAGAAGGCGGACCAAATGATGATAAAAGACGCCGAAACCCGCCGCGCCGAACACGAAGCCGGCCAGCTCCAGACCGAGCGCGCCGCCGTCAGGCCCATGCCCCCAGACATCGCGCGTGAAAAGCATGCCCAGCGCGAACATCCCGGCGACCGCTCCCGCCATCGTCACGCGGCGCGCGGTCGCCGGCGCGGCGTTTTTCAGGTAGTCGTGCAGCAGAGCCGCGCCGATCGGCACGATCACGATTTTTATGATCTCCGTCATCATCGGCAGGAACCGCACCTCGACCAGTTCGCCCGCGAGAATCTTCATCCACATCGGGGTCATGATCGGCGCGATCATGGTCGTGATGGCGGTCGCGGTGATGGAGAGGGCAAGATTGGCGCGGGCGATGTAGCACATCACGTTCGAGGCCAAACCGCTAGAACAGCAGCCGATAAGGATGACTCCCGCCGCGATCTCGTCGGGCAGAGGAAAAATCCTGGTCAGCGCCCAGCCCGACAGGGGCATGACCAAAAACTGGCAGCCCACCGCGACCACCACGCCCCAGGGCATCTTCATCACGCCCACGAAATCCTTCAGGCTCATCTGCGTGCCCATGCCGAACATGACCGTCTGCACCACGACCAGGACGAGCCACTTGTGGCGCAGATCAAATTCGCCCCACTTCAGGAAGGCCGCGGGGTAAATCATCGCCGCGACGACAGCCACGATGATCCAGGCGGTGTATTGATAGCTCTTGAGCGACGGAACGGCGCCGAGACCGAGCGCCAGCGAAAGCGCGGCCGCGACGGCGGAGGGCGCCCAAACGGCGGGCGCCCCAAGTGCCAGCCCCAGCAGGAGCGCGATCAGGGCGGGCGCGGCCAGATAAAGGCAGACTTTGCGAATCAGGAGCATGGGGCGGGGTGGGTTTAATCGGGCTAGATACGCCCGCCGTCGGGCAGAAACAGGCGTTCGCGCAGGTAGGCCATGAGTGGTTCGATCACATCGACGGCGATCGGCATCTTGTGCCCGCGCGGCTCTTTTTCGGGGTGAAAAACATAAGGGCTGCCCAGCTCCGCAAGACGGCGGCGGAGCACCTCCATTTGATGCAGGGCCTCGGGCGACTCGGTCGCGTTTATGGTGAGGAAAAGCGGGACGGTCGGCCCGCGCAGATAGTCCAACGCACCCTGCTTTCGCCACATGTCCCCGTTCGTCGAGCGCTCGCCCCAAGATTTTATGTAGCGCGGGATCATTTTATCCTCCGGCAGAAGGTCGAGATAGGTGAAGCGGCCCGACATCACGACCGCGCCCTGCACCACGTCGGACACCCCGGGATGCTCTCCTTTGGGCTGGAATTCGCCGCTGTCGCCGGTCGTGGCGGCAAGGAGCGCCATGCCGCTGCCGCGGGAAAACCCAAGCGAGACGACGCGGCCGTTGAGCCCGAGTTCGGGAGCGAGGGCGCGGAGCGAGCGCACCGCCGCCTTGGCCTTCCATGCGCTCTCGGGCATCGGATCGAGGCCCTTGTAAGGAGCGGAGACGGGATGATCCGACATCGCGGCCGCATGGCCCTCGATCGCCGCGACGGGAAGCGCGATGTCGGTGCAGAAAACGAGCGAGAAATTCCCCATGCGGTCCGCGTTGTCGCAGGAGAACTCCAGCACCGAGCCAACGGGCCTTTCGGGACGGGAAGGATAGACCACATCTAGCGCCAGCGCGCGTTTTTCCTCGCGAAAAAAGACCACGTCTCGGCGCAGCCGGCACCCCGCAGGGACGATGAATACGCGCGCCTCGTCGATCTTGCGGTCGCCAAGCAGCCGCTTCGCGCGCAAATCCTCGCGCAAGCGGACCAGGTCGGCGCAAAGCCCGGGCAGGACGGAGCGCGGATGCCGAGCGTAATCGATCACGACAACCAGATGGCCGGCGGCGCGGAGATCCCGAAGGATGGACTCGTCGGGCTCGGTGCCGACGCGAGGCGCAGCAAGATTAGCCAGATACAAAACCACCGGGGGACCGGCCTCCGCGGGGACCGCGGGTTCGGGCTCCAGAAGCTCCAACGCCAACTCGGCGCCCGTGGCCGGACTCGACCAAGTCGCCGCCGTAGTCTGGCGGGGCAAGGCGAGCAAACCCGCGCACGCGAGCAGCAGGCGGACGAGGAGGCGCGGCAGGCAAAGGTTCATCAGGAGGCTTTCAGCACGGTAGCAAGGTGGTCGATCGCCAGCGGCGGACTGGCGAAGATCGGCACGCGTTTCTCCGCGGCAGGCAAGGCGTCCACCACGCGGGCCATCGAGGCCTGCGCGAGCAGGATGACATCGACTTGGGAGGACAACTCGCGGAGCGCGGCGGCGACGAGCGCGTCATGGGTGGCGGCGTCACCCGACATGAGCGCCTCGAATGCGCCGTTCACAAGACGGGCGGTAAGCTCGATTTCCCTGCCGGCCAGAACCGCGCGGCGGCGCACCAAATCCGAGGTGGGATTGAGCGTGGTGGGCAGCGTGGCGATGACGCCGATGCGGCGGCCGGCGGCCACCGCGGCGTCGGCCATCGGCTGGTCCACGCGCAGCACCGGCACGGCGCAGAAGGGCGCGGAGGCCTCGACCGCGGGCCCGATGGAGGAACAGGTGACGAGAATGTGGTCCGCGCCGCCCGCCTCGGCCGAGGTGATGTAGGCCTCGACGCGACGCGCGATGTCGGCGGTGAGCGACCCTCTCGTCCCGATGGCGCGCACGAGACTGTCATCCACGATGTTGAAGGTATCGACGTTCGGCAGCTTGGTTTTGCAGAGCTGCTGAAAAACCGGGACCAAGGTCGCGGAGGTGTGGATCAGGGCGAGCGTTTTACGCGACATGAGAGGATGGGGTTAAAGAGACTTGAAAATCAAACCGCGCCGCAGGCGACGCCGCCGAAGAAATCAGGCGCGCCGACTTGGCCGCCCTTAAAGACGATCTCGAGTCCGTCGGCCGGCGAAGAGGGTGCATGGACGCGACAGAGCGGAGCGCCGGGCACGAGCGGGGCGATCATCTCGAGCGATTCGATCCCGAGCGCGCGGCCGGCGTAGCTCGAGGTATCGCCGCCCGCGAACAACACGCGGCGAATGCCGGTGTTGGCAACGACTTGGCCCGCGAGGCGGCCGAGCTGCGTGCCGAGTTGATCCGCGTGCACGTTGGCCTTCGGGTGGTTGCCGAGGCTCGTGTAGGCAACGACGTTTCGCCCGGCGCGCAGGCTGTTCATGATCGGAACCAGCGCGGAGGAGAAATCCCCTGCGTCGGCCTGCAGGGCAAAGCCGTCGAAGCCGTTCGCCCGCGCCCACGCGATCTGCCCGCCGGTGACCGGCGAGCAACTCCCGGAGAGCACGAGCAGCGGGCTGCCGGCGGATTTCGCCGCGGGCAAGGACACCGACGGCGCGCCCCAGTGGGCGGCGAGCGCCGCGCCCACGCCGGAGGAGCCGACGGAGAACAGTGGAGTTGGGCCGGCAAGGCCGTCGATGAGGGCGCCGACCCGCGCGAGGTGGGCGGCGTCGAGACTGTCGAAGAGCACGATCTGCTGGCCGGCGGCGACGAGGCGATTGAGGACCGCGGCGCTTTCCTCGGGCGTGCGCTCGAGCTCGGTCACGTCGATGAGGCCGATGGATTTCGCAGTCTGCTTCGCGAGATGCGCGCGCAGATCCGCTTCCGTCATCGGAGTGACCGGGTGTTTGCTCACCGAGGGATGACGGTCGAGACGGTGGATCGAGCCGGCGCTGCCGATGCCGTAGCGCGCGAAGAGATTTCCAAAAACGCAGAAGCGTCCGAGCGCAGGCGCGGCGACAAGCAGAGGGACGACAGGCCCACCGAAGATCTCCGAGCCGACCTCGATCGCACGACCAATGCTGCCCACCGTGGGTGAGGAGTCGAAGGTCGAGCAAACCTTGTAGTGCACATGCGTCGGGCCGAGCGCGCGCAGCGCGGTGAAGGCCGGCCGCAGGACTGTCTCCATCGCCTCGGGTGCGAGCGCGCGAGTGAGACCGGCGACGCCAACCGCATCCAGACCGACGCAACGCTCGGCGGAAGGCGCGTCGAGGAAGAGACGAGTCCGCAGACCGGCGCGGGCGAGCGACTCGAGCGCGTCGGTCGCGCCCGTGAAATCATCGGCGAAGTAGGCGAGGCGTATCATCGTTCAGGAGCCGCCGAACTTGGCGGCGGATTTCGCCAGCGCGGGATAGTTAACCATCGCCTGTTCGTAGCTTAGACCCTCGACGGCCGCCTCCCACCAAAGCTGAAGCGAACGCACTCCGGCCGCGGGGCCGTCGGGATGCGCCTGGATGCCGCCGCCCGCCATGTAGAGCAGATCGGTGGTCTGGGTGCGGCGCCAGGTCTCGGGCGCCTGCCCGCCCCACTGGCCGGAGGAGACGACCGGCAGGAGGGGCGTGCCTAGCGGCTCGGCCGACAAACAGGAGCGGATCGAGCGCACGACAGAATCATCGGGCTCCCAGAACTTGTTGGCGATGCCATTGACGTGGAGCTGGTCCACGCCGACGAGGCGCCAGAGCTTCTGGTAGGCGGGAAACTCCATGCCGAGCATCGGGTGGCGACTGAGCATGCCCCAGCCATTGCGGTGGGCGTGGACCGCGAGCTGGCCCCGGTCGCAAAGCTTCTTCGCGGCCGGCATGCCCACCCAGTTGATGCTCATCATCGCGCAGGTGCCGCCGCTCTCCACGATCTTGTCGTAATGACGCTGCATGGCGTCGAGCTCGTCGCTGCAGTTGAAGGCATACATCGCCTTTTTTCCGGTGCGCTGGGCGTGGTCGTTGATCACACGCATGACGGCGTCGACGCGCGCGTCGAAGGGCGAGTGCGGCGGATTGGCCATCAGCTCGTCGTCCTTGAGAAAATCGATGCCGGCCTCGACGAGCTCCTTCACCATCGCGGCGGTCTGGTCAGGCGAGAGCCCGATGCTCGGCTTGATGATCGTGCCGATCAGCGGCCGACCACGCACGCCGGTCAGACGCCGGCAGCCCTCGACCCCGAAGGCCGGTCCCCGGAAAGCGGCGGCAAAGCCGGGTGGAACGTCAAAGTCCCGCAGCTTAAGCCCAGAAAACTGGCAAAGCTCGTAGAGGTTGCCTTGGAGCGTGGAGACCAGCGCGGGCAGGTTCGCGCCGAAATTCTCCACCGGCCAGGAGATCACGATTTCCGCCCGGCGATACACGGACGCCGGGGGACGTCCGGTCGGCAGCGAGGGCGTGGAAACGGTTTCCAGCTCGGTGATGCGCTCCACGCGGGCGGCGAAGCGCTCCTTCAGCTCGGCCGTCTCGCCCGGCACGGCGACGAAGGTGCCGGAAGACTGCTCGCCGGCGAGCGTGGCGGCGGCCTTGGCGATCGGGAGGGCGGTCTCGATGAGGTAGGTGGCGGTGACGCGTTCCATGGTCGTGCTTCAGGCGAGATTGATTTTGGCGAGGGCTTCCGCGCTGGGCTCCATCCCGGCGCCGGGCGTCTCCGGGGCGACGAAATGGCCGTCGCGCACCTGCGCGGGATGGCGCATCCAGTCGCGCAGCCAAGGAATGTATTCGAGCAGGCGGCAGGCCGGATGGGCGAAACAAAGATGCTGGTGAACCTGGCACATGTCGCCCACGTGCGGCACGACTGGCAGGCTGTAACTGTGCGCGAGGTCGGCGACCTGCCAGAACTCGGTCACTCCGGCGAGACGGACGACGTCCGGCTGCACAAAGTGGACGGCGCCGGCGTGGATGAAATCGCGGAACTGGTGCGCGAGGTAGAGCTGCTCGCCCAGCGCGATAGGGGTTTCGATGGCCTCGGCGAGGCGGCGATGCGCAAGCACGTCGTCGAAAGTCGTCGGCTCCTCGAACCAGACCACGTCGAAGTCGGCGAGGCGTCGCCCGAGCCGGATCGCCTCGGGCAGGCTGAGTTTTCCGTTGGCGTCGGTCATGATGCGCACGCCGGGCCCGAGCGCGGCGCGCACCGCCTCGAGGCGGCGGAGGTCGGTCGAGAGATCGGGGCTGCCGACCTTGATCTTCACCGCGCGATACCCCTCGACCTCGACCATGCGCTTGCAGTCGGCGACGAGCGTCTCGAGCGGCCAGTTGAGCCAGCCGCCGTCGGTGTTGTAGGCCTCGACCTTCTTGGCGGCGGAACCACCGAGGAGTTTCCAGAGCGGCAGGCCGGCGGCCTTGGCCTTCAGGTCCCACAGCGCGATGTCGATGGCACCCAGCGCGAGATGCGTGATACCGGAGCGGCCGACCCACTGCACGGGCGAGTGCTTGTGCAACTTCTCCCAGAGCGCGCGCACCTCGCGCGGATCCTCGCCGAGCAGGAGCGGGCCATAGCTGTGGACCGCGCAGTCGACGATCAAGCGATCGGTCGGCAGGTGGGCATGCGTGCCGGAAAAGCCATAGCCTACCAGACCATTGTCGGCGCGGATGGCCACGCCAGGCGCGCCCCAATGCGTGATGCTGTGGGTGCTGTCCGCGATGCCGCCGCGCGTGACGGGGGCGTGCAGGATGATCGGAGTGATTCCGGTGATCTTCATGACGCGACGCGGCAGGTGCTGATGAAGGTGTAGCGGCCGGCGGGCGCATCGGCGACGACGGCGAAACGGCCCTCGCGACCGGAGAGCGTCAGCCCATCGCTCGCGACCGCCGTGCCCGGCTCGCTCGGAATAAGGATGCGAGCGGTGGTGTTGGGCGGAACAACCACGGTCCAAGTGAGACGGTCGCCCGCGAGTTTCCACTCGCTGCGGATCTCACCGTGAAGCGTGCGATAGGAGGCGCGCGCAAAATCAAGGCCCGCGCCGAGAAAGGGCTGAAGCGTGAAGCGCTTGAAGCCCGCCTGTTCGGGATCGAGCTCGATGCCCGCGACGTGGCGGAACAACCACTCGCCCACGGAACCAAGCGAGTAGTGGTTGAAGGAGTTCATGCCGTCCTTGTGGAAACCGCCGGCGATGGTCCAGCTGTCCCAACGCTCCCAGATGGTCGTCGCGCCCTGCATGACGGGGAAAAGCCAGGACGGATAACCCTCCTGAAGCAGCAGCCGGTAGGCGACGTCGGCGTGGCCTGTAAGCGTGAGAATGGGGTTGAGATGGCTGATGCCGACAAAGCCGGTGCTGAGATGCCAGCCGAGCTCGCGGATGTTGGCGACGAGCCGTTCGGCGGCGCGGGCGCGAACCTCGGCCGGCAGCAGATCGAAGGCGAGCGCGAGCAGGTAGGCGGTCTGCGTCTCGACCGCGATCTGGCCGTCGGGGAGCAGCCACTCTTTCTGGAAGGCGGCGCGGACGCGCTCGAACATGGCTTGGAAACGAACGGCCTCCGCCTCGCGTCCGAGGGCGCGAGCCATGCGCGCCATCTTGGCGGCGTCGTCCGCCCAGTAGGCGGTGGCGAGCAGGTTCTTCATCGGCGAATGCGTGCCGAAGGAGGTGTCGCTCGGGATGCACAGCCAGTCGCCGTAGTTGTTGGCGAGCTTGTTGAGGCGGAGCCCGTCGGGGTTGTGACGCTCGATCCAGTCGAGCCAGCGAACCATCGAGCCCCAGTGGCGCTCGATGACGCGGAGATCGCCATAAACGCGCCACAGCGTATGCGGAATAATGATACCGGCGTCGGCCCAGGCGGCGGCGCCGCCGAGATTTCCAAGTCCGACGAAGTTGATGTCCTCGCGCAGGCGCGGCGCGACGTCGGGGAAAATTCCCTCCGGCGTCTGCGCGTCCTCGACGTCGATCAGCCACTTGGTAAAGAAGGCGGCGACGTCCATGTTGCACATGGCGGTGCGGCAGAACACCTGCGCGTCGCCCATCCAGCCGAGGCGCTCGTCGCGCTGCGGGCAATCGGTCGGCACGCTGAGGAAGTTGTCACGCTGCGACCAGAGTCCGTTGAGCCAGAGGCGGTTCACGCCGGCGTGCGAGCACTCGAAACGGCCGGCGGGCGGCGTGGCGGAGTGGATGACGCAGCCCGTGACCGCGTCCGCCAGCGGAGCGCCCGGCAGGCCGGTGAGCTCCACGTATTGGAACCCGTGGAAAGTGAAGCGGGGCTCGAAAATCTCCACGCCTCCGCCACGGCAAACGTAGACATCCGCGGCCTTCGCGCGGCGCAGGTTGGCGGTGTAGAGCGTGCCGTCGGCGTTGAGGCGCTCGCCATGGCGCAGCTGCACGCGCGTGCCGGCGGGCGCCTCGACCTTGAGCCGGACGTAGCCGGAGATGTTTTGGCCGAGATCGTAAAGGTGGACACCCGGGCCGACCTCCGTGTGCGAGACCGGCGCGAGCATTTGGGTGACGCGAACCGGTTCCGAACGCTGGGCGACGAGCGAAGCCTCGGGCGCGGCGACCTCGCGCGCGGGCAACCAATCGCGCGGCTCTCGACGGGCGTCGTAGATTTCGCCCATCTGAAAATCGGAGGACAGGATCGGACCGGTGGCGCATTGCCAGGAGCCGTCGGTGCCGAGCGTGAACCGCGAACCGCCGGCGAGCTCGACCTCGATCTGCACGAGCAGGCTGTTTTCGAGCGAGCCGTAGCGGCCGCGCTGCTCCTGCCAACCGACATAGCCTGTCCACCAGCCGTCGCCGAGCGTGGCCAAGATCTCGTTGCGGCCAGCGACGAGCATGGCCGTGACGTCGTAGGCGCGGTAGTGGATGCGTTTGAAATAGTCGGTCCACTCGGGAGCGAAGAGATCCTCCCCCACCCGCTTCCCGCCGAGGTGCAGTTCAAAAAGTCCGCGCGCGCTGGCGTAAACGGTGGCGCGACGGACTTCGGAAACGGAGGGCAACTCGAATGCACGACGAAACACGGCGGGCGTGCCCGGCTCGATGAGCGTCGGCGCGATTGCCTGCGGGTCGCGACGGAGAATCTCCGGATCCGAGGCAATCCAGCGCGCGGACCAGTCGGCTTTTTCCAGCAGGCCCATGGTCCAGAGCGCGGGGGCGGAGCGGATGACGGCCCCGGTCTCGTCCCAAAGCTCGACGTTCCAGTGGCAGGCGTCGCGGGAGCGGAGCGGCGCGCCGGCGTAGACGACGTGCGCGGTGGCGTCGCTCTCGACCCGGCCGCTGTCCCAGCGATCGCCTTCGCCTGCGGCGAGCTTGGCGGCCGTGCTGGCCACGCGGATACGGTAGGCCAGCTGGCGCGCGCCTTGGCGCTCGGTTTCGAGGCACCAGCTCAGGCGCGGCGCGGTTTCGTCGATGCCGAGCGGATCGACGAGGTATTCGCAACGGAGGCGGCCGACGGAGGTGGACAAGGCGGACATTCGGAGGAAAAGATATCAGGGTGAAGGCGCGAGCGGCGCCGGACGCGCGCAGCGTTCCATGCGAGCGGCGAAATCGCGAAGATAATCCTCGCGCCACCGGCTGACGCCGCGAGCGCCATGATGAACGCCCTCGGCGGCCTCGGGCGCGGGATCGTCGGTCCACCAGTTGGGGAAACGCGGCGAGGGCCGCTCGGCGCATTCAGGCGCGGGAAGATAGGCGGTGATCTCGCCGGCGAGGCCGTCGATGCCGGGGAGATTGCTCGCGATGGAGTAGGCGAAGACCTTGGGATCGCGCGGGCAAAAGCGGAAGCGCAGGCGGCCGGCGCCGTCGGCGTGGGCGGCGATGGTTTGGTTGCCCAGCGTGAGCCGCGCCTCGGGGGGGCCGGGGGTCTTGAACCCGGGCGGGATCGGCAGAACGAGCTCCACGATGCTGAAAATTTCCACGCGGTCGGCGGCGGTGGTCAGCCGATCAAAACGGGCTTGCGGACGATCCCAGGCGCGAACGAAGCGGCCGCCCCAGCCGGGGGCGGCGGGATCGGAGGGATGGCCGCACAGGAGCCAGTTCACGGAGGGCGTGTCGCCCATCTTGATCGTGCCGCCGAGGTGTTGCGCGAAGTATTCGCCGAGCGCCCCGCGGCCCGCGATGTGGCGGGCGACGAAGCTTTGGTTTCCCCACTCGCCCGATTGGTTTCCGCCGAGAAAATAACCGCGATAGGTTGAGTTGGCCTCGATGATCCAAAGCGAAGGGCGGTGATCGACGAGATATTGGTAGGCGTCGGGACCCCATTTTTTATTCGGTCCGCCGATGTAGTAGACGCGCAGCCTAGGCAAAATGTCGGGCGCGTCGTGCAAGGCCTGCGCCAGCTCCTCGAGCGCGCCCCAGACGAGCACATGCAGCGGGCGCGAGTCCTCACGGCGGGCGCAGCGAACGATCCAATCCGAACCTTCCGTGGCGCCGCGCAGACCCGAGTAGGGCGCGGGTTTGACGCCGCCCTGCTTGGTCACGGCGCGCAGGGCGCCGGGCTCGGGATAGTCGGAGGACCAAGCGCGAAGATTGGAAAAATCCCGCGCGTAGGCGTCGATCACCTCGAGAATCCTGTCCTTCCCCGCCCCCTCGAAGGGCGAGGACACGAGGCCCTCGATCTCAAGCACGTCCGCATAGAGCAGCAGGTGCGCCATCGACTGGTAGTCGTCG
>JAIXVY010000136.1 GCA_027482505.1 Opitutaceae bacterium
GAACGCAGCTCAAACCTAAACCCCGACCCCCGCCTCCGCACCGAGTTTGGCTGGATCATGTATAGCACCCATAACCCAGTGGGCGGCAACAGCGGCTGGGCCTTCCACCGCCCAGGCAGCGCCTGGCTCAGCCAGCACCTTTGGGAACACTACGCGTTCAGCGGCGACGGGGATTTTCTTCGCACTCGCGCCTACCCGCAGCTTCGCGAACTTACCCGCATGTGGGACACCCGCCTGATCGACGGCCCCGACGGCACGCTCATCACGTCCGACGGCTGGTCGCCCGAACACGCGCCCGTCCGCAACGCGGATGGGAAAATCGTCATCAAAGAGGGCGACCGCACCCCGCAGCCCGGCGCCTCCTACGACCAGCAGATTGTCTGGGATCTCTTCACCAATTTTCTCGAAGCGTCCAAGATTCTCGATCTCGACGCCGACCTCCGCGCCCGCATCACCGAGCGCCGGGCCCGCCTGCTCGGTCCGCAAATCGGCCGCTGGGGCCAGATCCAGGAGTGGATGCAGGACGTCGACGACCCCAAGCTCGAATACCGTCACTTCGCCCATCTCTTCGCCCTTCATCCGGGCCGGCAAATCACTCCGGCAGCCACCCCCGAGTGGGCTCGCGCAGCCAAGGTCACGCTCGACGCCCGCAGCGACGGCAACGTCGGCTGGAGCCGCGCCTGGAAAATCCTCTTCCGCGCCCGCCTGCACGACGGCGAGGCCGCCGCCCGCGTCGTGCGCACCACGCTTGAATACGTCCCCGCCAACGCGCGAGGCAGCGGCACCCATCCGAATCTCTTCGGCGCCGGCCCGCCTTTCCAGATCGATGCCAACTTCGGCTACACCGCCGGCATCGCCGAGATGCTTCTCCAGAGCCACGAGCAAACCGCCGCGGGCGCCTACATCCTGGAGCTTCTTCCCGCCCTGCCCTCCGCTTGGCCATCCGGCTCGATCAAGGGTCTCCGCGCCCGCGGCGGCTTTGTCGTCGATCTCGACTGGCGGGAAGGCCGCCTAGTTTCCGCCAAAATCACCTCGCGCCTGGGTCGCTCGGCCGTCCTGCGCGTCGGCGACGAGACCCGTCCCCATCAACCTGTCCAAAGACGAAAGCTTCGTCTTCAGCCCCTGACCCAAGTCCTCGCCATGCCCGCCCAAACAAGCATCTCCTCGGCCAACTCTTTCAACCCAAGTTGGGAATCGCTCGCGCAATACCGCTGTCCCGATTGGTTTCGCGACGCCAAGTTCGGCATCTGGTCGCATTGGGGACCGCAGTCCGTGCCCGAAGGCGGCGATTGGTATGCGCGCAACATGTATGTGCAGGACCACCCGGCCAACAAACTGCACGTTGAAAAATTCGGCCACCCCTCGCAGGTCGGCTACAAGGACGTCGTCGTTCGGTGGAAGGCGGAAAAATTCGACGCCGCCCAGGCCGACCGCCTCATGCGCCTCTACAAGGCCGCCGGAGCGCGCTACTTCGTCTCGATGGGCGTCCACCACGACAACTTCGATCTCTGGAACTCGAAACACCACAAGTGGAACGCCGTCCAGATGGGCCCGAAAAAAGACATCGTCGGCCTGTGGGCCGAGGCCGCGCGCAAACACGAGCTGCGCTTCGGCGTGAGCGAGCACCTCGAGCGCGCCTACAATTGGTTCAACACCAACAAGGGCGCCGACAAGGAGGGCCCCTTCGCCGGCGTGCCCTACGACGGCAACGACCCGCGCTACGCCGACTTCTATTTCCCGCCGCACGACGACTCCTGCATGTGGTATCCGGTCAACCCGCCCCAATGGTGGGCCGACCAGTGGCGCGCTCGCATCAACGACCTCGTCGAAAACTACCAGCCAGACCTGCTCTACACCGACGGCGGCATCCCCTTCGGCGAGGTCGGCCGCGATGTCGTGGCGCACTTCTATAATTCCACGATCCAGCGCTACGATCGTAACGAGGGCGTCTACACCCTTAAGCAGATGGAGCGTCACGGCGACTACGTGCCCGGTGTCGGCGTGCTCGACATGGAGCGCGGCGTTCTCCCGAAGATCGAAGAACTCCCTTGGCAAACCGACACTTCTATCGGCGACTGGTTCTACAACCCGGGCTGGAAATACCGGCCCGCAAGTTGGACCATCCACATGCTCGTCGATATCGTGAGCAAGAACGGCAACCTCCTGCTCAACGTCGTGCAACGAGCCGACGGCACCATCGAGCCAGAGGCCGAGCGTATGCTGGAGGACATGGCCAGGTGGATGGCCGTGCATGGCGAGGCGATCTACGACACCCGCCCCTGGCTGGTCTACGGCGAGGGCGAGATCCAGGCCGAGGGCGGTCACTTCAAGGAGGACTTCGCCTACACCGCCTCCGACATCCGCTTCACCCAAAAGGGCGACGACCTCTACGCCATCGCCCTCGGCTGGCCCGCCGACGGCGTGCTCCGGGTGAAGTCGCTCGCCGCTCCCGCCGGCAAGATCACCTCGGTATCCATCCTCGGATACGCCGAAACGCCGGATTGGCGCCAGTCGGCCGACGCGCTGGAGGTCCGTCTCCCGCAGACTCCAGTCTCGCGCGAAACCGTCGCGCTCAAAATCCGCGGGCGCGCCCTGCGTCCCGCGAACTGATTCTATTTTCCCAAACTTGGTTCCAAACGGCTTGTTCACCATGCGCACCTCCGCCCTGAAATTCGGCAAACTAACCCTGGCCGCCCTGAGCGCCGTCCTGACGCTCCAAGCCGCCACGCTAGAAGAGGATTTTCTCAACCCGCCGGTATCGGCGCGCCCTTACGTCTGGTGGCACTGGATGGGACCGAATTTTTCCCAGTCCGGCATAACCAAGGATTTGGAGGCCATGGCCGCTTCGGGCATCGGCGGCGCCACCATCTTCAACCTCACCTCCGCGGTGCAGGAGAGCCAGGCCCCAACCCTGAATAATCCCTGGCCCGAGAACACCTACCGCGGCCCGGCCTACTGGGCAGCCCTTCGTCACACCGCCGATGAGGCCAAACGCCTCGGCTTGGAAATCGGCCTTCACAACACGGTGGGTTACTCGACCACCGGCGGTCCGTGGATCAGCGAGGAACAGGGCATGCAACGTTTGCTCTGGTCGGAGACCGCGGCCAAGGGCGGACAATCGATTGCCCTGGCTCTACCCGCGCCCGCCATACCGCCCTACAAGGGCTGGGGCGCCACCGGCGGGACACTTAGCTTCCGGCGCGATGTGGCCGTGCTCGCGGTGCCCGTGCGGACCGACGCGGACTCGAAAATCTCCGCGTCCGAAATCCTCGATCTATCGGCTTTCGCCAAGCCCGTCGGCGACGCGCTCGAACTTCGCTGGGATGCGCCTCCTGGAGACTGGACCATTTATCGCTTCATCCACGCTCCCACCGGCGCCTCGCCCCACCCCGTGCCCGACGACGTGCTCGGCCGCACGCTTGAGGCGGACAAGATGAGCCTCGCCCAAACCCGCCACCATTGGACGAATGTTTTCGATCCGCTGCGCGAAAACCTCGGCTCCCGCATCGGAGACAGCTTTCGCCACGTCCTCATCGACAGCTACGAGGCCGGACCACAGAGCTGGACACCGGGATTCCGCGAGGAATTTCTTAAGCGCAAAGGCTACGACCCCCTGCCTTGGCTCGTCACCCTTGGCGCCCCCATCACCGGCAACAACAAGCAGCCCCGCGTTCGCGTCCTCGGCACCGAATCCGACACCGCTCGCTTCGAGTGGGACTACCGCGACGTCGTCGCCTCGCTTTATCAGGAAAACGGCTGGGCCCCCGCCGCGAAGCTCGCACACGACGCGGGCCTGAAGCTGCAATTCGAACCCTACTCCGGTCCCTTCGACTCCGTAGCCGCCACGACCGTCGCCGATCTTCCCATGATCGAGTTTTGGACGGGCAGCGAAGGAGGCGGCTGGCAAAACGTCATCGGCGCCGCCCGCGCCGCCGGGCGCCACCTCGTCGGCGCAGAGGCCTTGACCGGACGCCCCGAGGTGAGCCGCTGGACGGAGACGCCCGCATTTCTGAAACGCTCCGTCGACGGCGCCTTCGTCAACGGCGTGAACCGCATGATCCTGCACCACTGGGTGCACCAGCCCTTTGACGACCGCTACCAGCCCGGCATGGGCATGGGTTGGTGGGGCACGCACTTCAGCCGCCACCAAACATGGGCGGAGCCGGGCAAGGCCTTCTACCAATACCTCGGTCGCGTCCAGGCACTGCTGCAACAAGGCGAAACGCCCGTCCGCTTCGTCAGTGTGGGGCGTCCCGGCGGCGGAGACGTGATTCCCCGCTCGACCTTTCTCGCCGGTGTTTCGGTTGAAAACGGCGAGATCGTCCTGCCCTCGGGGCGCCGCTACGCCTTCCTGCACGTTCCGCACGATGGCGCGCTCCTGCCCGAAGAGCTGCGCGAAATTAAACGCCTGCTGAATCTCGGCGCGCAAATCGTCGCGCGCGCCCCCTCCGCCTCCCCCAGTCTCGCCGGCCAGCCAGAAGCCGACGCCCAAGTCCGCGCGATCGCCCCGGAACTCTGGGCGCAGGAGACCAACGCAGTCCGCCGTTTTGGTTCCGGCGTTCTGTATACGCACGGAAAACCGGAGCTCGCCATGGAATCACTCCGCCTGGCTCCGTATTTCCAAGTGCAAGGCGAGGCCGCCAAGTCCATTCGCGTCCATCATCGTCGCACCGACACCGCGGACCTTTTCTTCCTGGCCAACCTCTCC
>JAIXVY010000485.1 GCA_027482505.1 Opitutaceae bacterium
GGGCGACATCCAGCTCAACCTCGCCGGCTTCGTCGTCGTCGCCGCCAACTTCACCTTTACCCGCACCCCGACCGAGATCGTCGCCCAGGCCACCGGCCTCACGCTCTTCGCCGGCTCCGGCTTCGGCACCGCGTCCGAGGTCGGCATCAAGATCACCGGCGCCACCTTCGCCCTGCGCGTGGAACTGGCCACCGGCAAGTTCGTGGTCGGCGCCCGCGGCGCCGGCGCCTTGGTCGGCCTCTCCGGCACCTCGCTCGTCGGCCGCCTCACCGTCCTCGTCAACCGCTTCACCACCGCCCAGGACTTCGCCGCCGGGCTGCTCGACACCACCGTGGTCACCGCCGCCGCCTCGACCACCGTGGTCACCGGCTCCGCCACCTTGCTGCTCGCCGGTTCCGTCGCCGTCTCGGGCGACTTCACCTTCCGCTCCGCCCCCGCCATCGCGGAGTGGATTGAGGGCATCGCGCAGGGCATCGACAGCAGCGTGGTGCAGGTCGTCCCGCCCGCGCCCGGCCAGAACGAGGAGCAGCTCCTCACCCTCACCGCCGGCGCCAACGGCTACGGCACCTTCCGCCTGAGCTACGCCGGCCAGACAACGGTCGCGATCACGCTCGCGCTGAACAACACCGCCGCCATGGCCGCGGCCATCCAGGCCGCCTTGGAAAACCTCTCCAACATCGGCGCCGGTTCCGTCGCCGTCACCTACGCCGGCTCGCCCGCCTCCGGCAAACAGAGCTTCCGCGTCAGCTTCCGCGGCGCGCTCGCCGCCCAGGACGTTCCCTCGCTTACCGTCGCGGTCGACACCGCCGGCACCGTCGCCTCGCAGGTCTGGCAGATCAACCTCGGCTCCGCCGCCCCGCTCGGCGTCTTCACCTTCCGCCTCGGCGCAAACGGCCCCTCCGCCTCGCTCACCCTCACCGGCGGCGAGTCCACCGGCTTCATCGCCTCCAATCTCCGCGCCGTGCTCGGCGGCCTCGCCCCGCTCACGCCCGCCGCCCTCGCCGTCGAGTCCCTCGGCTCCGGCAGCTACCGTGTGAGCGTCGGCGGCGCGCTCGCCGGCCAGACTTTCGGCGCCCTCACCGTCACCTCTGTCTTCGCGACGCCCGCCGTCACCGTCACGCGCACCTCCACCGCCGGCACCGCCCAGCGCGAAGTCGTCGCCATCACCCTTCACAACGAATCCCTCACCGGCTCCGGCACCTACAGCCTGACCCTCGACACCGGACTCAACGCGGAGACCAGCGATCCGATCCGTTTTGCGAGCTCCGACATCACCAACAACAAGCGCTACATCCGTGAGGCGCTGGAGGCTTTCTCCGCCATCGGCCCGGGCAACGTGCGCGTCGAGTTCGACCAGACCTCCACCATCAGCGAGCAGCGCTACCTCGTCACCTTTATCAACGACCGCAGCTTCCAGAACATCGCCGATCTCCGCAAGGCCTCCGCCTTCCGCGGTGGCGACGTCACCATCGAGACCGTTCAACAGGGCGCGCCCGCCGCGAGCGACTCGCAGACCGTCACCTTCACCTCCGCCGTCGCCGCCACCTTCACCATCGGCGTGCAAACCTCCGCCGGTCTGCGCACCACCACCGCGCTTTCCTCCTCCGCCACCGCCGCCCAGGTTCAGGCCGCGCTCAACAGCGCCCTCGGCTCGGCCGGCACCACGGTCGTCACCTCGGCCGGCGTCGGCATCTGGACCATCGCCTTCGGCGGCGCGCTCGCCGGCACCTCGCCCCCGTTCCTCGCCGTCAACTGGAACGTCACCGCGACTCCCGCCACCGTCGCCGTGATCACCGCCGGCGGCGCCCGCACCGCCTCCGCCTCCGCTCTTTCCGCCTCCATCTCCACCGAACGCCATGGCGGCGCTCCCGGTGGCTCCATTCAGCAGATCGACGTCAGCGCCGCCGTGGCCGGCACCATGACGCTCACCCTGGCGTATCGCGGCAACAACTATACCACCGCGCGCATCGCCCTCGACTCCACCGCCGAGCAGGTCCGCTCCGCGTTGCTCGCCGCCCTGATCGATGTCGACGGCGCCCAGATCGCCGTCACCTCCGCCGCCTCCGGCTCCTATCGCGTCTCGTTCGGCGGCGTGTTCGCCGGCCAGTCGATCAACCTGCTCCAGGTCGCCGCCGAGCTCACGCCCCCGCCCGTCACCCTCGACCAGATCCTGGTCGGCGCGACCAACGTTGTCGCCTTCCTCGGCACCGGTGCCACCGTCACTTCCGCCGGCGCCCTTGATCTCACCGCCGCCAAGGGCATCAAACTCAGCGCCGGTTCCCTCGCGCTGGTCGTTTACCCGACCCTCGGCCAATACGCCCTCGGCGCGCGCGGCACCGCCGAGGCCATCGGCATCCCCGGCGTCACCTTCAGCAGCACGCTGACACTCATCACCGGCAACCTGCCGACCGACACCGAACTCTCCATCGAGACGCCCGGCGGCGCCGTCACCGCCAGCATCCCCGCCGGCATCACCCAGGTTTATGGCGACGTGACCATGGACCTCGGCGGTTTCGTCTCGGTCTCCGGCGCCTTCACCTTCGAGAAGAACAGCACCGCCAACACCCTCATCGTTGGCGCCGTCGATCTCACCGCCTTCGCCGGCACCGGTTTCAACACCGCCTCCGAGCGCGGCGTGAAACTCACCGACGGCACGCTCGCCCTCCTCGTCGACCTCGCGACCGGCAACTACGCCGTCGGCGCCCGCGGCACCGGCGCCATCGTCGGCGTGCCCTCCGTCACCCTGACCGGCACGCTCGAGGTCATCCGCAGCACCTTCGCCGCCGGCACCACCCAGACCCTCTCCGTCGAAGTCGGAGACAGCGTGGTCGAACTCACCGCCAACGGCGCGACCAGCCGCGTGATCGGCACCGGCATCGAGATCAACCTCGGCGGCTTCGTCGCCGTCTCGGGCGACTTCACCCTCCTCAAGACCACCGCGACCCTCGAGGTCACGATCGCCAACGCGACCGCCTTCGTCGGCTCCGGCTTCGGCACCGCCGCCGCGACCGGCGTCTCCGTGACCGGCGGCGCCCTCGCCCTGCGCGTCACCCTCGCCGACGGCACCTACGCCCTGGCCGCCCGCGGCGCCGCCGCCTTGGTCGGCGTGCCTTCCGTCACGCTCGCCGGCACCTTGGTCGTGCGCACCGGCACGATGAGCGCCAGCTTCGCAGACTTTGGCGGCGAGACCGGCCTCACCCTCTCCGTCACCGCCAACGAGAGCCTCGTCACCGGCACCAACCTCCGTCTCGCGGTCGCCGACTCCCTCCTGCTCGCCGGCGACTTCACCTTCCTACAGACCGCCACCGAACTCTCGCTCGACGCCGTCAACGTGACCGCCTTCGCCGGCGTCGGCTACGGCACCTCGACCGAGGTCGGAGTCAAGGTCACCGGCGCCGTGCTGGCACTCCGCCTCAACCTCGCCACCGGCCGCTACGCCCTCGCTGCCAAGGGTCAGATCGCCATCGGCGGCATCGTCAACGTCTCCGCCACCGGCCAGGTCACGGTCGTCTCCAGCACGCTCGCCGCCGACCGCACGCTCACCCTCGGCTCCGACACCGTGACCGCCGAGGCCGGCGCGCTCTATATCCGCGGCACCGGCCTCGAGCTCAACCTCGCCAACTTCGTCCAGGTCACCGGCAACCTCACCCTCTTCAAGAA